>JAICXK010000367.1 GCA_025980435.1 Bryobacteraceae bacterium | reverse complement strand
TATAGCGCGCCGCGGTCGGATGCAGTTGATAGGTGCGTCTCCTGGCTCTGCGGTGGCGCCGCTGCCGGCGCGTATGCCTGTGCAGCGAAGAGTGTCTGGAGGCCGAGCGTCTCTTTCGAGCTCGAGATCGAGTCCTGTGCCGGGCCCGTTTTGAAACCGAATGGCGAGAGGCAGCGATCGAAACAGCCGGAGCAATTCCCAGACAGATGGCCGCGATGAGAACGAACACCCTCCTCACTATTTCGCATCGTATCAAGGTCGATCAAGTGTCGCGAATTAAAACGTAATTCGCAAAGGCCGCATGAACACAACGGCGGTTGTCATGGAAAAGAGGAGCAGCCAGACAAACCACGGTAAATCCAGCCCAAGCCATCCTATTTTCCGCGAAGGATACTCAATCGCGATCCAATCCACGTTTCCTGCAGGAAGAGGATGCTCGGTGGGATGCAAAAGCAATTGCCACGACAGCCGGACGCGCTTCATCGACAGAAATTCGGGGTAAGTTCCCGAAGCGATCTTTTTCGTGGCGATCTCGGTTGGAAAAACGACCCGCAGCATGCCCGAGGTTGTCTTGTTCGCGCGAATACGCCAGCAGACCTGGCCGGTTCCTTGCATCCGAACAGCCGGCGATTCAACCTGGATTCCATCCGGCGTCTGCAGAATGGGCGCCGCGATCAGCGCCCCGGGAGGATGGCGCAGCTTCACGGTAACGATGGATTGCCTGGCTATGGGAATCGGCGTCTTGCCGTAGAACGGTTCCAGGAAAGAGAACAGCAGCAGCATGGGCAGCGCCAGGATCAGCGCGGGGCGCAACATCAACCAAAGATATCGGGCGTTCAGCCGCAGCAGACGTCCTTGCGCACGCAGAATCAGGCCGGGTTCATCTACAAACAGGCGCAGTTCATACAGGCACGCCTGAATCTGGCGTCTTATCTTCCGGATCGCTTCCTGATTGGAGGTTGTCCGCAGCAGAAAAAGTACCGCAAAACCCAGAGCGATTCCGAGCGCAGCGAGACCAGGCATCGCGGGCCTACTCCAGGTAACCGAGTCCTTTCATCTTTTTGACAATCTCCTCGTCGGATTCCGCGTCTTCCAGGCGGGCAAGCTCCTTCTCTACGATGTGTTGCACAAACTCTTCCGGTGAGCTGTAGCCTGCCAGTTCGCTGCATTTTTTGATGCGATCCATCAGATTCTTGTCGAATTTGAGCGTTGTCTTGAACATTCTGCGCCTTCCTTCCGAATTGCTTCTCAGTCAGTAAATTGCCCTGCCAATCATCTCCGGCGGTTTCGATACGCCAAATTCGGAGAGTATGGTAACCGTCAAATCATAAAGATGAGGATCGGGAACCGCGCTCTTCCGGTTGCTGAGCAGCACTCCCGGTACGAATTGCGGAGCAATGCAATGATCACCCCGCCACTCGTCCGTATTGTCTACAACCAGCTTGTCCGGGATGCCTCCGAGCGCGGTCTGCCACGATGCACGATAGCCGGGATAATAGCCCACAATGAGATCCGGTGCGGCATCCGAAGTGATTCCGTTGGTATCGTGGGGCTCGGAGACGCTGGCGATCACGGGTTTGCCGTTTTCCGGATCCCGAAATGCAAGCAGGCCTTCGCTGAGAGCCTTCAGCACGGTGTCCGTCTCCTCGCCCGGGGCAACGACGCCGTATCGCTCGCGATCGAGCTGGTTGACATAAAGACCATTCAGACCGAGAGCGTATGCCTTGGTTCGCGACCAATCCACGTGCGCAAGCATTTCATCGCTTCCGGCCTGTGTGGGATCGTCGAGTGCCAGAAATCCTTCCTTCATGAGCCAGGTATTTAAATTGACGGCCCGATCGAAGCTGGTGAAGCCGTGGTCGGACATAACGATGAGTGTGCCATCGCCGATTTGACTCCGGACCCATCCTACAGTTCGATCCACAAGCTTATACGTGCTTAGTAAGTCGCCTTCATACTTACCCCAGAGCATGTGTGAATTCTGATCGACTCCAAAAAAGTGAAAGAACAGGAGGCCATCGTGGAAATGCGCGAGTCCGTATCGCAAGACATTCAACAGCTCCCTGGAAACTTCGCGGCTCTGATCGACATAGTCCTGTTTGTCGAAGACATGCTGCCGGTAGGCGGCTGTGTCCTGCGGCATGCCCTGCGTGTAAAACGGTCCCAATGCTCCGGCGAGGGAATGGCTATAGGAATCCGGCGATGAAATGGGAAGGTCGGGATCGGCGGGGTCAATATTCACAGGCGAGATATAAACCTCAAAGTGCGGATGAGCTTGCTTGAAGAAGATGCGAAAAATGCCATCTGCGCTCTGAATCCACGGGATCAGCGTAAAGTGAATGTGAAGCCACGGCGACCATTCCCCTTCATTTAGAATGACCGTCTGGCCATCGATTTCAAAACGCGCCGCGGAGTTCGCCGGGTCCACAAACGCGCGCATTGTGGCGAAGGTCGGCGCATGATCTTTTCGCAGAGAGTTATCGGGTCCGCGAATGGGAAGAAAAGCTTGTCCGTTCTTTACGCCTATTCGGACGACGCGGCCTCCGGGAACATCGCCTGCTGTTCGGCCCGCCTCATCCGTGTAGTACGAGAACTCCCCGAAGGTGCCCCGCAGGTCCGGAGTTCCCATTCCCGATAACGACTTACAACCTGCGCACGCAACCGGCGGAAAATTTGTGGGCATGCGAAGGATCGTCACCGGCACATGATGAGCGGAGAGTATTTTCCAGAAGGGCTCTCCCTTCCGGTAGGTCTGAACCTTCCCTTGCGAAAGCGGCAACAAATAGGGACCTATAGGCAGCGACATTCCTCCGGAAGTTGTCTGGGCCATGGAGGATCGCGGCAACAGCGTGTTTGGATCGCGTTCCACGAAATCGAAAACACCGTGTCCGTTCGGTTTCATGCCGGTAATGAACGTCGACCAGGCCACCGGGCTTTGCGGCGGAGTTGTTGTGGCAAGCCGCTTGAATTCGCCGTCCTGCCGCAGCCGGTTGAGGTTCGGAAGATCCGCCCAGTGTCTTTCGAGAAAGCCCGGATCCATGCCGTCGATCCCGAGAACCACCACTCGCTTCCCGTGCGCGCCCGATCGCGCTTCCGATCGGTGGCACGCCGCGAGCGCGAACACCGCTACAACCCAGGCGACGATTAACGCCGGCCGCTTGGATTTCGTCCTAACCTGCATCGGCACACAGGGGTTTGCCTTCCATCCAGTGCGGCGGGTCTAATCCGAATAAGTGCAGCGCGGTAGGCGCCATGTCTTCGATTCCAGGATCGTCCGCTTTCACCTTCCGATTGCTGAAAAGGACGCCTGGTACCAGTTTGGGGTCGACGCAATGGTCCCCGCTCCAGGCCTTGCAGTTGTCCTCGAAAACCTTGGCGGAGACCTGGCCCAGAGCCGCATCCCACGAGGTCCGATAGCCTTCGTTGTATCCGATAATCAGGTCGGGCGCTTCCGCGGCGTAGGGACCCTTGTAAATATCGCTGGTTGCGTACACGGATCCGATACCGATTTCATTTCGCTCTTCATCGAAGAGGTTCGCGATGCGCTCAACGAGTTCTCTCTTCAGAGCTTCTGCTTCTGTTCCAGGGGCAACTGTTCCGCTTGCCTCGCGGCCCTTCAGGTTCAGGTAAAGCCCCGCTAAACCAACCTGGTACGCCCGGGTGCGCTGCCAATCAACCCCGCGGAAATATGGACCGCTCTCGTTCGCTCCATCGCGCAGGGCCAGGTAGCCGTTATTGCGCAGCCAACTGTTCAGATTGATGCCGCGCCGAAAAGAACAGAACCCGTGGTCCGAGAGCACAAAAAACGCCGTTTGCTTATCGACGTATTTCGATGCAAGGCCAACCAGCGAATCCATTCTCTTGTACATGTCTTCAATGGCGTGTGAATACTCGCCGCCGGTGCCTCCGTTGTCACTGCTCTCAGAATGCAGGTAGCGGTAAAACATGTGCTGGATCCGATCGCTGGTGTCGAAAACGCATGCCACCACGCCGCGGCGTGTTCTCTCCAGGGCGCTCCGGAACATAGCCTCTCGTTCGTTCATTAAAAGGTATGCCTGGTC
>JAICXK010000036.1 GCA_025980435.1 Bryobacteraceae bacterium | reverse complement strand
TGCACTGGGTATCGGCGCCGATTTCCTGGGCGGCTGGGCCTCGCCGGTTTACTACGCGCGCCAGTTCGGAAATTTTCGCCAGGGCCGTCCTGGTGTACGCGGCAGGCTGGTACAGGCCGAATCCAGGATGTCTATAACGGCCTCCAGCGCGGACGAGTGGCTCCCGCTGCGCCCCGGTTCCGAGCCGCATTTCATCATTGCCATCACACGTGCATTGCTCGACAACAAACTCGGAAAGAATCCGGAGCATTTGCCCGCGCCTGTTCTCGAATCCATACAGCGGGCGGATTTAACCGCGCTTGCTCGCGCCTGTGGGATTGACGAAAAGCGTCTGCATCGCATCGCGCGCGAGTTGGGTGAATCAGAAGCGCCGCTGGTTATCGCAGGAGCTTCCACCGTCCACACCAACTCGCCGCAAGGGCTGAAAGCGTCGCATTATCTCAACGCACTGCTGGGAAATATTGGACGGCCGGGAGGTGTTTTGCCTCCTAATCCCGAGTCTGCGAATCTTCCTCAGACCGAAAATCTGGTCGCTTCGATCAAAAGCGCGCAAATCCTGTTGCTGGACGGCGAGAATCCCGTTTACGTTCTGCCATCCGCAAGCGGTGTTCATCAGGCGCTCGCCGGAATTGAGATGATCGTGAGCTTTGGCGGATTTATCGACGACTCGGCGGCTTACGCCGATTGGATTCTTCCCGATCACCACGCCTTGGAATCGGCGGCTGCGGCAGTTCCCTTAGTTTCTCCGCGTCCGGCGATAACCGTAGCCATGCCCTTTGTACGGCCTCTCTACGATACCCGCCCCATCGAGCAAACATTGGGAGAACTCGCGCGCAGGGTGAACGTTACATTTGAGCCTGCCACTCCGAAGAGTCTCATCGAACCTCTGTTGCCGCCCGATCAAACCTGGAACGATGTCGTTCGCCTGGGCGGACTGTGGCGCGACATTCCGGAAGCGCCTGAGGCAGGTAAGCTAACTGCAGAAAAGCTCGAATGGAGCGACGCCGCATTCTCCGGAGATTCGCAACAGTTTCCGCTGCTGTTTCAACCGTACCTGTCCGTGCAATATGACGACGGGAGGGGCGCGAATCTACCCTGGATGCAGGAATTGCCGGACCCCGCTTCGAGCGCAATGTGGGACCTTCCGCTTGAAATCGATCCGCAAACAGCCGCCGGGCTAAAGGTGGCTACGGGCGACTGGGTCCGCGTCGAGTCGCAGGCGGGAAGTCTGGAGGCTCTGGCATACGTGCATCCGGCCGCGGTTCCGGGCGTCGTCAGCATGGGGATCGGCGAAGGGCACATCCGTTACGGGCGATATGCATCGGGCAGGGGAGCTAACCCGCTATCGATTGTTGCGCCTGTCTGGGAGGAGTCGACGGGTTCGCTTGCGTTCGGCGCAACGCGCGTGCGGCTCGCCCGTCTGGAAAAGAAGCCGCGGGGGCTGACCCAATTTTCTCCGCAGGACCGCGAGCAAGGACCTTGGGGGTACAGGTGAGCGAACAGGCAAAAACAGAACACCGATGGGGAATGGCAATCGATTTGGACCGCTGTACCGGATGCCAGGCCTGTGTGGCCGCTTGTCATGCGGAGAATAACTTGCCGGTATCTGATCCCGAATCCGCGGCGAAAGGTCGCGCCTTCCATTGGATTCGCGTGGATCGCTATTACGAAGGAGAGTTTCCGGAGATTCGCGTAAAGTACATGCCGGTGCTGTGCCAGCAGTGCGACGAAGCGCCTTGCGAGCCGGTCTGCCCTGTGTACGCAACCTACAAAAACGAGGAAGGGCTCAACGTACAGGTCTATAACCGCTGCGTAGGAACGCGCTATTGCGCCAACAACTGTCCGTATTCAGTGCGCTTCTTCAATTGGTTCGATCCAAAGTGGCCGGCCCCGCTCGACCTGCAGCATAACCCTGATGTTTCCATTCGCATGACCGGCGTCATGGAGAAATGCACGTTTTGCATCCAGCGAATTCAGCGGGTGGAAAGAAGCGCGAAAGAAGAGGATCGCCCTGTTGCCGATGGCGAAATTCAACCCGCATGCGTTCAGTCCTGCCCCGCGGAAGCCATGGTATTCGGCGATCTGAACGATCGTGAGAGCAAGGTTTCGCGCCTGGCGGAGAGCGGGCGGGCCACCCGCTTGCTGGAAGATCTAGGGACCAGGCCGAAAGTGTTTTACTTGCAGAAGGCGGAATAGCGTGGCGGCGGCTCCGGAAATCGTTCCTTATTCCCAGGTGCGCCACGATTTGTGGCGACCCCTCGCGGGCGTGAGCCGGCGCTATGTTGCAGTAGTTTCTTTACTGCTGGCGATCACGTTGTGGGGCCTGTTCTGCTGGGGATACCAACTCCGCGAGGGCATTGGCGTGGCCGGAATCCGAAGACCCGTCTTTTGGGGCTTCTATATCGTCAATTTTGTTTTTTGGATCGGCATCTCGCATGCGGGAACTCTTATCTCCGCGATCCTGCGCTTGACGGAAGCGCAATGGCGAAAGCCTGTAACGCGCGCGGCGGAGGCCATCACTGTATTTGCGCTGATGATCGGAGGCATGTTTCCCATCATCCACCTCGGCCGCGCCTGGATTTTCTATTGGCTGATTCCGTATCCGAATTCCAGGCTTTTGTGGCCGAACTTCCGCTCGCCTCTGCTGTGGGATCTGACCGCGATTTCCACGTATCTCACCGGCAGTACCATCTATCTTTTTCTACCGTTGATCCCCGACGTGGCGCAGCTTGCGCAACACGCAACAGGCTGGCGCCGCAGACTCTACCGCACTCTTTCGCTTGGCTGGACCGGCAGCGATCGCGAGTGGCACGCGCTTGAACGCGCCATGAAACTCATGGCCGCGATGATTTTGGCGGTAGCCGTCTCGGTTCATACCGTAGTGGCTTGGGACTTTTCAATGGCAATCGCGCCGATGTGGCACAGCACGATTTTTGGTCCCTATTTTGTAGTTGGAGCAATCTTCAGCGGCATCGCGGCCCTACTGATCGTGATGTCGATTGTCCGCAAGGCGATGCATTTCGAGGCGTATCTGACGCCCCACCACTTCGATAACCTGGCGAAACTGCTGCTCTTGATGAGCCTGTTATGGCTTTATTTCAGCTTCGCGGAAAACCTGACGGTCTGGTACGGCAACGAGCCCAAAGAGATGAATGTGTTCGGAGTACGCACACGGGGCACTTTCTCCATCTATTTCTGGACTATGGTGTTTTGCAATTTCGTCGTGCCGTTCGTCCTGCTGGGCATTAAACGCCTGCGCTCGATTCGTACCGCGACGATCGCCTCTGTGGCGGTACTGATCGGCATGTGGCTGGAGCGCTATATCATCGTCGTTCCGACCCTGGCCGTGACGCGGCTGTCTTCTGTCTCGGGCGGCTACTCGCCGACCTGGGTCGAAATTTCCATTACCACCGCGACCTTCGCCGCCATGGGTCTGCTGTACCTGCTCTTCTCGAAATTGTTCCCGATCGTATCGGTATGGGAGTTCGAACCGCATCCGGCTGAAGAGGACTAAAAACGTGTATCTCAAAGGCGATTTTCAGGACAGGAGTTCAGCGATTCGTGCCCTTCGCGAACTGCAAGCGGATGGGTTTCACGCGGCAGATATCGACGTGTTTTCCGATGAACCGTTGGAGCTTCCTCGCGGAGTTTTGGACCGGCCTTCGCGCATGTCTTTCACGGTAGTAACAGGCGCCGTTACGCTGTGTTTGCTTACCATCGGCTTTGTTTATTTCACGCAGTACAATTACCAGCTGAGAACGGGAGGAATGCCGATATTTTCCTTCTGGGCCACGGGAGTAATCTTTTACGAACTGACCATGCTGGGCGGTATCCTGACAACTCTGGCGTGCTTCCTTTGGGAGAGCGGCCTCTTTCGGAGAAAGAGGCGGATACCGGTGCCGGTCGTCGTGCCGGGAATCATCTCCATCCGGATTCACTGTACGGAAAATCAGCTGGAAGAGGCGAGCCGCTGCCTGGACCGCGCGGGCGCGAATCAGGTCGGGACAATCGGTGAGCCTCGATGAGTTTGAGGTTGATACTAGCGGTCGCGCTTGCCGCAGGCAGCCTTTCAGCGGCCGATACGAAGTCTCCACCCTGGGAGACCTCACACCTTGTTATTGGTCGCGATTTGTTCCGGGAGAACTGCGCCGTCTGCCACGACATCGATAAAGACAAGATGCACTCCCGAAAGCTGGGGCCAAGCCTGAATCACCTCTTCAAAAACGAGAAGATGCCGTTGAGCCACGCAAAACCGAACCGCCAATATGTAGTGATTCGAATCAAGTTCGGCGGAGCGCTGATGCCCGCTTTCGGCAAGCGGCTGGATGACTCCGAGATCAACACGTTGATCGACTACATTGCATCGAAATGAGTGGGGGGACGATCGGGTTGTGTCGTCTGCCCGAGATCACGGCTTGGCCGCCCAATACGCCCGGTGCCCAATGTAATCCGGATCCGGAAGATTCCCGAGAATCACCCGGCGCAGCTTGAGGATGTCGAGCTCGCCTTGCTCCCGATACAGAATCTTGCCGTCAGGCGCGATTAAAACAGTATAGGGAACGCCGCCCTGCCAGCTAGGGTCGAACGCCGCTTGCATTGCGTCCGTATCTGTGGAGCCAAAGAGAAGATTACGGCCGGAGGCGTGCAAGTGTTCGAGCCTCTTAAGGACCCCGGCCTTTTCGTCCGGCATATTGGCCGAAACCGTGACCATATCGAAATCGCGCAGGCGATACATACGCCAGGTGGTTTCGAGGTCGGGCAACTCGTGTACGCAGGGGCCGCACCATGTGGCCCAGAAATTCACCAGCAGCACTTTCCCGGTCGGATTGGCGCGGAGCTTTTTCAGCTCGTCGGCGGAAACGTCCTGAACGCTGACTGGTTCGGCCTCAATCTTCTTCAATTCCTCCGCGCGATCCGCTTCCTTCGACATCCATTTTGTTGAGCAGCCGAACACTCTCGTGCGCTCGACCGGCACGGGTTTATTCGCAAGGAGAGCGTCAATTGCATTCCGAGCATCTTGGGTTTTAACCAGAGACTCCCGCTGGCTGTTATCGACGCGCCCCTCATAGCGAAGCTTCCGCTGTTGATCGAAGATGAAGACGTGCGGCGTGGCTTGCGGTCCATAAGCCCGAGCCACCGCTTGCGTCTCGCCGTCGTACAAGTAAGGAAAATTGAAATGCCGGTATGCCGCGCGAATTTTCATTTCGTCGAGACTATCGCTGACATCGGTGTAGCCGAGCTCGTCCAAACGGATGGCATTCGGATTATTTGGCTCGATCGCGACAAGCGCGACACCCTTGTCGCGATAGTCGTCCGCAAGCTGCTTGATCCGGCTTTCGTAAAGCTGCGCGGTGGGGCAGTGATCACAGGTGAAAACAACGACGAGGATTTTACTTGCAGAATAATCGCTTAGCTTATGGACCTTCCCGTCGATGCCGGGGAGGGAAAAATCGGGTGCGGGCGAACCGATGGCTAGAATGGGATGCGGTTCATCCGCGAAGGCGAGGAAGGAAAGCAGAAGAAGAGCGAGAAACCGCAAGGAAAGCCCTCCAGCGTGAAATTGCGAGCGAATGCGCCCGTAGAGTTATTGTATCGGGGCGGCCAGGACCTTGACATAATTGAATCTTCTAATATGAGGGGTTTGCTGGCTGGTGTCCATAGGAACTACGTGTTCCTGGCGCCGCTGTTTGCGATTGCTCTGCTCTACCAGATCACCTACACGGTGGAAGTCATGCGGGTGCAGGCGCAAGGTACGCGCGTCCCAACCCTTCCCTTCACAACCGCGGGTTCTTCGGTCGATGCGGTCAGCAAGGAAGCCGCGGCAGCGGGTCTGCATTCGGGAGATCGCATCCTTGCCGTGAACGGTATCGAGGCGGCCGGCGACCGCGATCTACACGAAGCGGTCCGGAACGGCCGGCCGCATGACCTGATCACGCTCACGGTCGTTCCGAAGGGGCAGAGCGCATCGCGATCGCTTCGCGTTCCTTTGGCTGCACACGACAGTAAGCCGCCGACCATTGAGGGCTGGGCGCTTGCAATCATTCTCTCGCTCGCCATGCTGTTGTGTACGGTCCTGGGAGTCTATGCTGCCGCGGTTCGCCCGCACGATGCCAGGGCTCTCTTCTTCTTCGGGTTGATGCTCGCCACATCGCAGATGATCACGGCGATCGGGCCGTATGATTTCCCGCATTCACTTTGGGCGCTCGCCTTCGTCTATCACCTGGCGGTCGTTCTTGGATGGGGCCTGTGGCTGATTTTGTTCGGCCTCTATTTTCCGGAGAGATTTAACTGGGACATCAAGCGCCCGTGGATCAAATTTATTTTCGTTGGTCCTTACGCGCTGTGGGTTGCTCTTGTAGTAATAGATGCTTCGAGTAGCTATTGGCATTATCGTGCATTTGAAACCCTGGATCGCAATATCGACATTCCGCTGTTGAACGTGACCTTAATCTTTGCGCTTTCCGTCACGTTCTTTTGCACGGCCTTGGGATTCAAGGTCGGCACGACCACAAACCGCGATTCCAGAAGACGCGTGCGAATTCTTTTGGCAGGCTCGGCGGTCGGCCTCATCCCGGTGGGCTGCCTGATTCTGTACAACGTGCTCACGAAGCAGAATTCGTTTAGCCAAAGCTCGGAAGCTCTGGTGATCGTGATCGCACTCCTATTCTGCGTTTTCCCCGGCACGCTGGCATATGTCGTCGTAACCGAGCGCGCGATGGAACTGCGCATGGTGATCCGTCAGGGGGTCCGCTATGCTTTGGCCCGCGGCGGATTGCGCGTGCTGATCAGTGTTGCAGGAGGGCTCGTAATCGCAGGCGTCAATATTGTTGTGTTTGGTTCCCGATTGAACGCGCAATCGAAATACATAATCGTCGGCATCGCTATTTTAGGAATCGTTCTATTGGTCCGCAGAACGCGTAAACAAACGTTGCAGTGGGTGGACCGGCGCTTCTTTCGGGAAGCGTATAACTCGGAGCAGCTTCTTGAAGAGTTGAGTGAGAGCGTGCGCTCTATGGTCGATGAAGAACGGATGCTGGAAACCGTCGCCCGTCGGATCTCGGAATCGCTCCATGTATCGAAGTTCGCTGTTCTCCTGAATGAAGATCGCGCATTCAGGCCGGTATATTGTCTTGGATTCGAATCCTCCCCGCGCCTAAGTCTGCCTTCGGAATCCAAAGTGATCGAGGTTGTGAAACAGGCTTCGGAGCCTCGCCAGATCTATTTCGATCGCCAGGATAATTGGATACACTCGGCATCCGAAACTGAATTGATCACTCTACGTGAGATGCACGCGCAACTGCTGCTCCCAGTCGGTTCAAAGGACAAGCTGCTGGGAATCCTGAGTCTCGGCCCGAAGCTTTCCGAGGAGCCCTACTCCCGCAGTGACGTGAGATTGCTTCGTTCTGTTGCGCTGCATACCGGCCTGGCGATCGAAAACAGCCGGCTTACCAAAGCTGTGGCAACGGAGATCGCGCAGCGCGAGAAGATGAATCGCGAGATGGAGATCGCGCGCGAGGTGCAGGAGCGTCTCTTCCCGCAACGGCTTCCTGCTATTGCCGGAATCGATTATTCCGGCGCATGCCGCCCGGCGCTTGGCGTCGGAGGCGATTATTACGATTTCCTTCCGCTGCAAGACGGAGATCTGGGGATAGCCATCGGCGATGTATCCGGCAAGGGAATTGCCGCCGCGCTTCTGATGGCTTCGCTACAGGCCTCGTTACGCGGTCAGGCGCTGATGGGGCAAGGCGATCTCGCGCGCCTGATGGTCAACGTGAATCAGCTTGTCTACGACGCAACCCCATCCAACCGCTATGCGACTTTCTTCTACGGCCAATACCACCGCGAAACCCGAATCTTCCGCTTTGTGAATGCCGGCCACAATCCTCCTATCGTTCTACGCCGAACCCAAAACGGAACCATTCACGTCATCCGTCTGGAAACTGGAGGCCCCGTGGTCGGCCTTTTCCCGAATACGCCGTATCAGGAGGGATCGCTGACCATGGAGCCCGGAGATCTTTTCGTGGGCTTCACCGACGGAATCAGCGAGGCCATGAACATGCAGGACGAAGAATGGGGAGAAGAGCGGCTTATACCGGCGGCGGCCGCCTTCGCCAGCCAAAGCGCTTCCGAGATCATCCCGAGCCTGATGGCTGAAGCCGACCGCTTCGCCTCCGGGGCGCCGCAGCACGACGACATGACGCTGGTCGTATTGAAGATGTCAGGGAGCAATGTCCAATAGCCAGGCCTCGATACCGGAAATGTCCGCGACGGCCGGCCGCGTGCTTATCTCGGCCGAGCAGATCCAGCAGCGCATTCACGAGCTGGCCGCACTGATCGAGTCCGATTATCCCAGCGGACCTGTTTATCTGGTCTCGGTGCTGAAGGGCGCATTCATGTTCGTAGCCGATCTGTCGCGGGCGCTGAAGCGCTGCTGTATCCGAATCGAATTCATGGGCATTTCAAGCTATGGTCACGCCAAGACCAGCTCGGGCCAGGTAAAAGTGACGCGCGATCTCGACGTGAATATCGAAGGACATGACGTGCTGATTGTTGAGGACATCATTGACAGTGGCGTGACCTTGAGCTATCTGCGGCGTTTGCTCGAGCAGCGCAAGCCCAAATCGTTGGAAATTGTCACCCTGCTGGATAAACCGGATCGCCGCATTCAGCCGGTGCAGGTGAAATACGTCGGCTTTCAGATCCCCGATGAGTTTGTGGTCGGCTACGGCCTGGACTACGCGGAAGATTACCGGAATCTCCGCGACATCCGTGTCCTGAAGACATAGCTAACCCGAGAAGAAGGTTCCATTACTTTCGCGTCCAATCACCGCGAACAGATTCCGCGCGGGGTTTGCCGGCTCCGATTGGAAACGGAACCCGTCCTCCTCCGCCGACCACTTCATAGTGGCCCCTGTTTGCAGGAATGAACCCTTGAATCCTTGCGATGGGTTAACGATTTGTGCCGCATCCAAGAGGCCACTCCATTCCAGCTCGAAAGAGACGACGGCTCGCTTTGGAGAGATCGGAGCTATAGCCGGATACGGAAATCCCAAATCACCGGGTAGCCCCAGTCCGCTCGTCAGTGAATTCGCCAGGTCATGATCGTCGAAGACCTCCAACCGGTTCACGCGCAGGCGAGCCCGTGCATCATCGAAATCGACATCCACGGTTTCATGCCCGACAGGAACGGTCCAAAACACGCCGTTCGCATCGATGTGAGGATTGTAATCATGGATTTGCTCCGCCAGATCAGCCGATCCAACTGGACCGGTGAAGAGATCGATTCAGATAAAGGCGAACGTGCCCGCATGACGCCGCCCGTCTGCGCCAATGAATTGGCCTTGATTGAAACCCATATCGGCAGAGAACGCAAGATCCGTCGTAACTCCCGATGCGGTGTCAGTCCCAATGCCGCCGCCCCGAATGCGGGTGATGCCTACGAATCCCCTGAAATCATTGATCTGGGAAGGTTCGTTGATGTTTACAAGCGGGATGCCTGGAGTCGGAGGCATGTGGTGGATGAGAATTCCGAAGGGGGCGAATGGAGCGACTCCCTCGGGAATTGGGTTAGGGTGTAACTCGTCCGTACATTCCCCGAAGTGTTTAGGTTCGCTTCCCACCAAAGGAGTTGATGACAGCATCACTCCTGCACCGGCGGTCGTTCCCAGGAAGACCCTCCGTGAAAGGAACCGATTGCGTGCGCGCGACCTCTTCATACTCCCCTCCCCGCATGTGCTTCGCATCAGCGATGCGAATACCTATCAGGATGATCGCTGGATATCCTTACGGGTATGCTGCCGCTTAGGCGATTCGAAGTCAAGAGCAAAAACACGGTTAGTTTTCCTTGTGGTATCGGCTTCACCGAAAGCAGAGCCAGGCATGGGAAAGCATTTACCAACGCCGCTTCCACTCGCGCCACCAGTCCGTGTT
This sequence comes from Bryobacteraceae bacterium, assembly GCA_025980435.1. Lineage (GTDB taxonomy): Bacteria > Acidobacteriota > Terriglobia > Bryobacterales > Bryobacteraceae > Bog-105. Next base: position 16,250 of record JAICXK010000036.1, on the reverse strand, counting down.
GCCAAGTCCAAGCGCATTCCAGGACTCATCGATGGCGCTCGGATCTCCGCGCAAAATGCGTTCCTCAGTCACGGTGGGTGGCAGCCGGACCAGCTCGCCCAGGCGTGCGAATACTTGTTCCCGATCGCTTCCTTGCGTGCGCATCAGCAGGTGCCATACGGTCAAAGCATCCCTGGGCCGCGCCGCTCGGAGCGCCGCTCGCAGGGAAACCGCCGACTGGGATCCATCGAATTCGGCCAGCGCCGCCTTGAGCGCGTCGGAGCAGTCGTCATAGTGCGGGGTGCCCGGTCCTTGCCCGGGCCTCGTCGTACACTCCGCGCCCGCGGGAATGAATGACTCCAGTTTGCGCCATTGAAATGCCACCCAGCCGGTCTCAACACGTAGCAGACCGCTGCCATCTTGCGCAACGCGCAGCGTATACCGGCAACCCAGATCGATGGTTCTCGCCGACGGTGTGTCAACGACGAATTGTCCAGGCGGCGCCCAGATGAACGCATGAATTGTCCCGCGCTCCAGCGCCAGACGCTGCTCATCCTGCATCGCGCGCATAACCCGAAGCCGCGAGCCCGGTTCAACCCGGACCTCGCCGGTGAATTTGGAATCGAGTCGCGCCACCGAATGCCGGCCGGTATCGATGGTCTGGCCCGCGCGAATAGCGCGCGCGCGCGACCCGTTCCAGGAGATCCTCCATCCGGAATCCACGAAGGTGAGCGCATCATGTATGCGGAGGCCAAGAACGCTTACCATCGCCAGCAGAACCGCTGCGGCGATGCCGATCCACCAGCGGGATCTTGTTCCCAGTGGCTCGGCCCGGTTCTGGAGTAAAGCATCCAGCGGCCGCCTTTGATACCGGAAACCCGACAAGGCCCTCTCCAATTCCTGGATCTCAGGATCGGCCTCGCCACCGCCATCCCATAAATACCGTTCGTTCATTTCCTGCCCGGTCCTCCTAACGCTTCCCGCAACAGCTTCATCCCGCGGCAAAGATTGACACGCACGGAATCCGGTGAGAGGCCGGTTCGTTCGGCAATCTCCGGCCCCGTCATGCCCTCCACCAGCCGGAGCGCCAGCGTCTCTCGATATGCTTTCGGCAATCTCTGCAGCTCCGCCAGCACCATGGAGCCATCCTGCTCCGGACGCAATCCTCCTGCTCGATCCCGGGCTTCGCGTACCGGCTTCGATTTGCGATGCAGATCTGCCGCGGACCGCCTCGCTATTGAGGCAAGCCAACTTCCCAGGGCAGCGGGATCGCGCAGCGACCCTAGTTGCTGCATAGCGCGCATGAAAACATCCTGCACAAGATCTTCTGCGTCGCAAAACGAGACATGCGCAAGCAGCACACCGTGGATCATGCGCGCATAACGCTCGTAGAGCGCGCCGAAAGCCGCGCGGTCCCCGCCTTGCGCGGCAGAGATCAGCGCGGCGAGTTCGTTCTTCACTTCGACCGGTTCGGATACCAGCACGGCGCCTTTCAGCGTACTCGCTTTAGCGCATGCGTGCGGAGAGAGCCGGAGCGGCTAATGCCGCCTGTACCTCCTCAGTTGTGGGGGCCCGATCGGCGTGCTTCACGCTTGCGAAATCAGCCGTGTCGCCGTTCACGCTCACAATGACGCTCGGCTGCCGTTTGAAATCAGGGTTCGCGGCAACTATTGTTAGAACCCACCTGCCCTCGGCCGGCCACTGCCGTGCAACACCGTAGATGCCCGGGCCGGACAGCGGCATCAGCTTCAGCGGAATGGTCTCGCGCTTTCCATTAATCACGCCTTCCGCGTTCGCGGTGATCCGGGTCCTTTCCGGATGCGCGCACGCAGACCCGCGCACAACCAGCACGGCATGCTTCGCCTGCGCTTCCGGGTTCACTGACGGGCGGCCGATATCGAGCACAAGGGTGCCCGCAACGAGCGAGGCAGCGGTCGCGATGGCGCCCGCTAACGCCAAGAATTTGATTTTCGCTTGCATTCCACTTCTCCTTTAGAAATCAGATAGATTTCTGAAGAGAGGACGCTTCAATAACGCCTGAATGTTAACGCCGGGCCAGAATGAGGCGTGTGCTCCCCGGTCCAATATGGATATGCGGCGCTGTCGCGGCTCCGGCTACCGCACTGCGAAATGCAAGATACGGGATTCGGAGCTTCTCCAGGAATTGCCGGAGCCACGCGCCTTCAGCCGAATCCGGATTCAAAGCAATGTCTACCCGGCCTCGATGATCCAGCCCCATCGATTGATGTAGAGCCGTCTCGCCGATCGCGCTCACCGGCAGAGCATGATGGAAGCGCTCTTCGAAGCCGGTAGAGATCGCTTTAAGCTCGCTGAGCTTGAATGTCCCACTGCCATCGTAGCGCTGCATGGCGGTCTTCAGGTTGGTTGCTGTTCGTGCAGCCTGCTCGAAGCGCTGCTCGGCATCCGCCATGGCGCGGAGATCGCGAAGAAGATTTACCCGATCCGTTGCAAGCTGAAGAACGCGCTGGCGAGCCTCCAATTCGCTTTCGAATGATTGCAGTTCAGACCGGGCGAGCACACCGGCCTCCAGCAGACTTCTGCGATCGGCAACGAGTTTCGTTTGGCGGTCCACACGGCGGTGCGCAGCGGCGAGCATGGCTTTCGCCTCGGCGTCGGTCATATCCTGTACGCGGGTTTCGCCGTATAGCGTGTCCATGAGGATGGCCTCATCGCGGGTATCCGCGAGTTTAGCCTCCGCTTCTTCCAGGCGGGCTTTGGGCAACGTGCCGTTCTCGACCAGCGCCTGGATGCGGGCCACCTCGCTTTGCGCCCGTTCCAGCAACGCCGTGGCCAGAGTGTTCTCACCAGCGGTTTTGGGAAGGTCAGCCGCGGCAAGCACGCGCGATGCCGCGAAAACGCCGGCAAAGAGGCTCAAAACCGCAAAATACGCCGGTCTGTTCCATGTTCTTGCCACGCATTTTTAGTCTATACGCTCCACGAGGGTGTCACTGTAGTACGCTAGGCGCAGGAGCACGTTTAGACGAGTCTGCCGCGCCGTTCCAGTCACGCACATCCCGTCCCCGTTCAAGATACCCCCAACTGGCTGCTTGCAGCGAGGCGAGCCGAATCCAGGAAGGCAAGCGACGTTCGCGTCCTAGATCTTCGGGAGATCACTTCCTTCACTGATTACTTTGTCATCTGTTCGGTTGCGAACCCGCGGCAGGGACATGCGGTTTGCGATGAGATTCAGAAAGGTCTCAAGGAAATTGGTGAACTACCGGTCAGCATCGAAGGCTATGACGCAGCCGAATGGATTCTGATGGATTACGGCGACTTTCTGGTGCACATCTTTTCTGAAAGCGCCCGGTCGTATTACGATCTGGAGCGGCTTTGGCGGCACGCCAGGCTGGTCGATTACGAACAGCCCGTTTCCTGATGGGCCTGTAGACCTGCGGAGATCGTGGCTGGTCTAAGCTGCTCTCATTCGCGAAGGAAAGTAGAGCTATTCGGCTGCGAAAAAGACGGGCGGCCCAACGCTCTTTTCACGGTAGACCGGAACATTCGGATAAGTCGCGCCAGTTTGCGCGACAAAGCGATAAGTGTTTCCCTGATGGTAGATAATTTTGCCACTTGGCGAAATGCCAAGAAACTGGTAATCCTTCAGGTTCGGGATGTTCCAGCGATAGAGAGGGTGGCCGTTGGCGGTATTTAGCAGAATCAGTTTGCCCGTCTTTTCTGTGAACTCGGAGCCGTCCGGAGAGGACTTCGCTTCTTCGACGAGAACAGCCTTTCCGCCAGGGGCCAGGTGAATGTTCTGAGGGAAGGTCGGCGGGTTGCCCTGAAAAGCAGTAACTTCGCGAGATCCTCTGTCAGCCACGGCGAAGACATCGTGGTCGTCCTGAGAACTCAGTTGTACGACGGCGACAGCGTCCGTCTGTTCCACGATCGAGGCGGGTACGGAGTTCTCATTCGGCAAACGATAAGGATTTAGATCGACTCCTTTAAATCCGAACAGGTTCACGTCCGTCTGAAATAGGGGGACGGGCGCCGTTTGCGGCTGGAGACCAGAGGCGCGAATTGAAAAGTTGTGCTCGCCGATGGCGATTTCGACTTTGCCGCCCTCAGTAACTGCCAGTTTCGGAGGGTCTGTCAAGCGGCCCTCGATGGCGGTCACGTCCTGAAATTCCAGATCGGGAATGCTGAAGCTCAAAATCAGAAATTGCCTGGTGTTCTGCGCGTCGACCTGTGCGGAAGTGGGGACGGCGGTATAAAAGCGATGCTCCGCTGGCTGGTAGGCGACCCCATTTGCAAGGCATCCGTCTAAGTGACCCCGCGGGTCGGGGATTTTGTCGGTTTTCGTGCGTAGGTCCACATGGACGAGCGTGCGGCCAGTATCCGTATCGATTTTGTCGACGGTGGCGCCGCATCCCAACACATAAAGATATTTCGAGGATGCGGTCGGCTGTGTGGCGGCGCAACCCGCAAAGGCGAGTGCAAGGAAGCTTGCGATTGCGAGGAGCGCAGCGACCTTAGAAGCTGGCCTGGGCGAGAACATCATCGACATAGTTCGGATCCCCCCAATTTTTCTTGTCGAGGTTGATGGCCTGGTAATGGGCGATTCGCTCTGCCGCCGTATTCCGATGCCATTCGGCAGTACCGGTGGTTCCACTCGGATCGAGGGTGACGACCAGATGTCCACTTGCATCGGCCGCAATCCGATATTCGTGCCAACCCCCGGCGTAGCCATTGAACCCGCGGAGTGTATCGTTTTGCAGTTGCTCGTCGGTGAAGTCCGGCAAGGTGATGGTCAGGGCAGGCTGCTTATGCTGCTGCCGCCTTTGATTGTATTTTTTCACCAGATCGCGGAAATGGGGGCTCGTCTGCTGGCCTTTGAAAAATGCGCGCGCGGCATCCTCTTTCAATTTCCAGAGAGCGATGCCGGCCTGAACGTTTGCTTTCCAGTTCCAGACTTGCTCATCGGTGGGATGCGGCAGCGTGATTTGGCAGATCCCGACGCCCCCGAAGTTATCGGAGCTAAAGAGCGGACACAGGCTCTCGTCACCCAGGGCAGCGCGGAATTGACGAAGGCCGCTCTCGAGACGCATGAGTTTTTTAAAACCGTCGCAGGGATAGCTTACCGTGGCCAACGTGCTAGTGGTCGGATTCGTGCCGAGTATCCGCAGGTTATTGGCGGTAGCCGATAGTGTCTTGTGATTCACCTGAACGCCCACGGTGACCGAGAGGACGCCCCCACGTGTTTGGCTGAAAGGGATCGTCCACTCCGGTGTCATAGTCCTCGCTTGTATCGGTGTATGGGACGTTTGCCGGCCCATGGCATGCGGACAGCCGTGGCCATGAAATGTCACGGACGCGCTCCACCTGAATTCCAGTTGCTCGCCCAGGTTCAAAGTGACGTTTTCCAGTTTTGCACTTGCTTTAACCGACGGCATCTCGGCGTTCTGAGAAATCGCGTAGTGCGGTCCGGCGGGAGTGAAACTGATGACTATGCGCGGCGCTGCCGTCGCGTGGCTATGTCCGCCATGATGATCGTGTGGATGTGGATGTGAGTGAGTCCCACTTTGCGTAGGGAGATGCCCGGCCATAAGTTCCCTCCCGGTGATGAATCGCGGATGCAATTGCGATTCCATTGCGGGATGAACCGGAGAGCCAGAAAAGAGATTTCAACAATGCGCGTCTTCTTTTTCAGGCTCGCGCCATGTTGAAATCAAAGCTTCCTTCAGGCTCATCTCGTGTTGGAAAGTTCTGGTCTATTGACAACAGCACACGCAATCCCGCACCCTTCTATAATTAGGACAGAGGTTTAGACGATTCGCACTTTCTTCGCGAGGATGCTTTGACTCGCTGGGTTGACCCTTGGTTGGCTGACAGATGAATCCGCTTGGAACTCTGACGCCGCGTCATTTCGACGTATTGCACGCTATCGTCCACAACTATATTGAGACGGGTGAGCCTGTTGCCTCCCGCACGATCGCCCGGCGGTACCCCATGAGCCCGGCCTCTATCCGGAACATGATGGCGGACCTGCTCGAAGCGGGGTATCTTTCGCAGCCACACACCTCCGCCGGGCGCATTCCCACCGAGCGGGCTTATCAGAGCTATGCAAAAACTCTGCTGGGGAGCAGGATTGTGCATGGCGAACTGGAACGGCTGCAATTGGAGATACAGCGGGCGGGTTCCGTAGAGGCTCGGATCGAGCGGTCGTCGAAGCTTCTGACTGAAATTACACGGAATTTCGGGATTGCCGCCGCGATCCCAACCGAGAATCAGACTCTCGATCAGGTGGAGCTTCTGGCCTTGCCGGATCGTCGTATTCTGATGGTCGTCGTAACACGTGACCGGATGGTTCGGAACAAGGTCATTACGGTCGATGACGCCGTCTCTCAGGAAGAGCTGGTCTCCATTCGCAACTACATCAACTACAATTTTGGCGGCTGGGTGCTGTCGAACATTCATCGCGAGTTGAAACGCCGTTTGGAACTGGAGAGCGCCGCTTATGACGCTATCCTCCGGCGCGTCAATCTGCTCTATTCGAAAGGACTGCTGGATCTGGGCTTGACGCCGGAGGTGTACTTCGATGGAGCGTCGAATCTGATCGGACTCGACCTTCACGTCACGCGCGAGCGCATGCGGGAGATCTTCCGCGCACTGGAAGAGAAAAAGCGGATCGTGCAATTGCTGGAGCGCTTTCTCGAAGAGCGCGAAGGAGAACTGGCGATTCAGGTGGGGCTTTCCGAAGTGCACCCGAGCATGGGCGAATTATCTCTTATCGGCGTGCGTTTCGGCCTCGGAAATGGTCTGCAGGCGCACGTCGCCGTTGTCGGTCCTTTGCGGATGAACTATAGCCGCGCGGTTTCCGCCGTTCTGCATGTCGGCCGGGCCGTTCAGACCGCGACTATGCAGTAGTAGTTCGGCTGATTCCAACTTCAACCGGTTCTGTGTCCCTAACGAGCCAAGGGCTCCGCCCTTGATATCCCTGGTGACTCGTAGGAGGCGTGGATGGGATAGCTTCGGAGTATTCGAAGACTCTGGAGGATTCCATAAACGCCTTCTACAAGCACCATGAGCATAGCATTCGAGCCAGCTGTCGATGTTTCGATCGGATTCTGCTAAACGGGTTGATTCAACCCTTCCAACAACCCGAGCGTGTGGTCGGTTTCTTCAGTTTTTATCGGTCACTCCGAGCAGGGGCGTCCCGTCTGGACCGTAGAGGAGAGCCGCATAGGCGCTGAGTTCGTCAGGAGCGGACTCTATGTAATCACGGAAGTGGCGGATGACATCCATCGCCATAACGCGAGGATAGAGGAGAAGGCCGCCAAAAACGGTATGGACCGGGTGTGCGCGGAACTCGAAAGAGGTAACTCCGCCGAAGTTGCCGCCGCCGCCGCGGAGAGCCCAGAAGGATGGGAGACTATTCTATCCAAATTCGATATGACGTGAGGCTGCTGTGCCAGCCTTGGCAAATAGGCTAGCTAAAGAGCTGCGTTTCCCGACTGGGCGACTTACTTTCCCGAGGTTCTACGCCCTTCGTAGTCCGCCCTGGACGGGAGTTAGTTCTGCCTGCAGGTTTGCCAAATTCATGTAGAGCCAGCATAATGAGTCCGGTCTCCGCGCCGAAGAAGCTCAGTAAATACCATGCGAGAAGTGCGGTGCCGTTCGGAACGTTCTGAAGGCTGGTTCTTGACAGGATCTGTTCTGACGTAAGTTCTTCGGATCTGACTCCTAACCGGCGTGCGAGGTCTGTCTTCTGCCTGATGGAATCCTGAATGAGAACCGAGTACCAGAACAGCGATCCGACCGATAGCAAAATAAGAGTTGCAGGTAGCAGCTTCGCGAGAGTACGGCTCCGCAGCAAAGCAGGGCGGTAATGGAAAAGGGCGGCCGCGAAGAGAAATCCATACACAAAAACGATTCCCGTGGCCAGGTTTTCGTGGCTTGCATACATCGGGATCAAATGGAAATACTTGCTCATCGGGCCGATAAGGCAGGCTATTAACACTGGCCATGCCCTGACGTAAGCGCGGAAGAACCGGGTAAAATCGGTCAGGCCCGCTTCGCTGCTGTGATTCCGAGTCTTCGATTGTCCTCGCGGCATGAGACCTATTTCGGGAACTGAATGTTGTCTCGGAAGCCGACCTGCAGGGCCCAGCGGAAGACCTCAGTGCCGCCTATGCTAAGCCGTTCAGGCTCCGTTGAGTTCCCAGTGGCGGGATCTTTGGCGAAGACTTCGAACTCGCCGGGAACCGGTACGCTGCCGCGCGCGGGAGTACTCAAATCTTTAAGCCGCTTGGGTTCGGTGTCAAAGTGGTCTCCGGCAGGGATCCAACGGACAAAAATCTCCAGCCCCTCAACAGCGTTTCGGCCCCGATTCGTTGAAATTTCCACCGGAATGTCTGTTCGGCTATGTCCCAGCTTTTCGCAATCCTTACGTTTTGTGTGCAGATCGCTGAGTATTAGTCGAATTCGTTCGCAGGAGGCTCCCGTTGGGCGAGTTTTTGCGGCGTCGCGTAATCCGTCTGCGAGATCGTTCAAGCTCAACACATATTCTTTGCCGACATTGCCCCATCCCGCTTCCCGGAACTTTCTGAACAGGAACATAGCGTCATCTCTCTTCGTCACCACCGATTGCAGCGCGTTTTCACAAGCCGGTAGCGGCTGTTCCAGAATCTGAACCAGCGCCTGCCGTCCAGTGAGGAGGGGCGATTGCGGGTTAGTCGTGGCGCTGAGCGTTATCCAGCCAATAACAGCCGCTATGCCAGCGCGTGTCACGTGGCCATCATGATACATCGTTCATAAGTTGCATAGATCTTGTCTGATAAATTTCTTTCTTTCGCTCGTAACTTGTGATAAGATCCATCCCAATTTAGGCTTACGGGTTTCGCCTAAATGAGCAGCCGGCTTCCACAGGCCGTGCCTGCACACAGGGGGTGTGCTTATGCTCGACGGGGGTGTCACTCGCCGTCCCTTTGCTTTCGCGATAGCGGCGGTCATCGCGCTCATCGCTTCCATTTCTGCGCCTGCTCAAGTGTTATACGGATCGCTAATCGGCAACGTGACAGATCCGAACGGAGCGCTTGTTCCAGGCGCCGCTGTCACAGCTACCGATCAGGGGACCGGAATCGTCAAAAGTACAGTAACCGATCCGACCGGCGCCTACCAGTTCGTGAATCTTCCGCCCGGCACGTACACGCTGAAGGTGGCGTTATCCGGGTTCAAAAGCTTCGAAAGGCGCGACCTGCTGGTCCAGGCGAATGACATCGAACGCACAAATGTAGCCCTCGAGATCGGCAACATGGAACAGGAGGTCACCGTTACGGGCGTTCCGCCGGAGTTGCAGACCGACCGCGCCGAAGTGCGCGCCGATGTGACCTCGGAGCAACTCGGGAATCTCCCGGTTACGACGGGGCGGAATTACCAGCAAATCTACCGCACGCTTCCGGGCTTTTCGTCGCCGGTAAACTCGCATTCCATTCCCACGAATCCTTCGCGCGCACTGGAGTTCAACGTCAATGGCACGAGCGACGAGCAGAACAATACGCGTATTGACGGCGTCAGCACGACGCACGTGCAGTTGCCGCACGTAGTAGCCTACGTTCCCGCGCTTGAATCCATCGAAGAAGTCAATGTAGTTACCAACAGTTTCGATGCCGAGCAGGGGCTTGCCGGCGGCGCCGCCATTAACGTGCAGATCAAGAGCGGCACCAACCAGGTACACGGGTCCGCTTTCGAATACCATAGCGACCAACACCTGAAGGCCTGGCCTTGGCAGGTGCCGTCCGGTGAGTCGGAGAAACCGAAGCTAGTCTATAACCAGTTTGGCGGCACCGTCGGGGGTCCCATTAAGAAAGACAAGCTGTTCTATTTCCTCAGCTACGAAGGCACATATGATCACCGGAATGTACAGAAGAAAGCGACCGTGCCGACCGCTGCAATGAGGGCCGGCGATTTCTCGGATTTTCTCGCCGATGGGATCACCATTTACAATCCGTACACCGACGCCTCGGGGACAACGCTGGTAGCCGATCCGTCTAAGCGCCTGCCGATGGCGGCTCCGGGCGACCCGCGCTGCAACACGGGGGCGAATCCGAGCTGCGAAAATATCATTCCGCAAAGCCTCCTGAATACGCCTGCTGGGCAGATTGCGCAAAAGATCAACAGCCTGTGGCCGGCGCCCAATCTGCCGGGATTGAAAAACAACTATTTCGCCTCCGGAGCGTTCGGGTTCGACCGCCATACGCTCGACACTAAAGTCAACTGGAACGTGAGCAACAAGCTGAGTGTATTCGGGCGATTCAGCTTTCTGCACTACACCGACTTCACTCCCACGGTATTCGGCACAGCGCTTCAGGGGGCGCCGATCGGCGGCAGCAGCAACCCGGGGCAGGGAACTGGAGATACGTACAGCGCCACGTTTGGCGGGACTTATGCCTTCGCCCCGAATTTTGCGATGGACGCCTATTTCGGTTTCACGAAGCAGGGTACCCAGTCCGAGCCGCCGGATTTGGGTAAGAACATCGGCAGTGAAGTTCTGGGCATCCCCGGAACCAACGGCACGCGCAGATTCGAAAGCGGCTGGCCCGAGTTTGACTATAACTGCCCGGGTTCAGACGGCTGTGATGGCGATTTCAATACAGCCGGTGAGAATACCAACTACATGCCCTACTACCGCCACGATCCGCAATATCAATACGTGGTGAACTTCAACTGGATCAAAGGCAGCCACAACATCCGTTTCGGGACGGATGTTTACCGTCAGGGTCTGAATCAGACGCAGGCAGAATATGTCGCTGGAGGCTTTTATGGCGCACAGGGTGGTTTTGATTTCGGCCGGGATACCACCGCGCTGTGCCAGGATCCTCCCGCATGCACCACCGCAAGCTCTACGAATCGCGCCAACAGCTATGCTTCATTTCTGTTGGGACTTCCCGATCGGGCGAGCCGGTCGCTACAAGTTCCGGACGTTTACACCGAGCGTCTTATGCAGTACAGCGCCTACATCCGGGACCGCTGGAACGTAACCAAGCGGTTGACGTTCGATTACGGCGTCCGGTGGGAGCTGTTCCCTTATCTGCATCGCGCCGACCGCGGGCTGGAACGATATGACCCGGATACCAACAAGGTTTTGATCTGCGGCATGGGTTCCGTGCCCGGCGATTGCGGCGTGTACACCAGCTACAAGCGCTTTTCGCCGCGATTGGGAGTTGCGTGGCGCCCTATGGAGACGTTCGTAATCCGCGCGGGATTCGGCATTACCAACGATCCGTTCGAAGGTACGGAGCTGCTCCGCAACAACTATCCCATCATGGTTCCGTTCGGGATTCAGATACCAAACAGCTTTACTCCCGCAACTACGCTTGCCGCCGGGCTCCCGGCAATTCCGGTACCCACCATTCCCAGTAGCGGCATCCTCGACCTGCCATTAGACGTTGGTTACCAGGGCGTCCCGAAGAATCTGCACCGCGGGTACATCGAATCCTGGAATCTCACTCTTCAGAAAGAGCTGGGCTGGGGATTCACCGGCCAAGCGGGATACGTAGCCACCCGATCTGTTCGCCAGTTGGGATATGTAGACATCAACGCGAGCCAGGTGCCTTATACGAACCAGTTGACACAGCCCCTGTTCCAGAAATGGGGCCGCACTGCCGGAACGACATTTCTGCAGCCTCTCGGCACCGGCCACTACGATGCCTTGCAGGCTTCGCTCCAGCGGCGCTTCAGCAAAGGCCTGATGATCGCCGTTAACTATACCTACAGCCACGCAATCAATTTTGTGGATAACAGCTCTTACACGCCTGCTATCCAATCATTCGCCTATTCAAATCTGAACAGGGCCACAACGGGTTTCGACCGGACCCACAATCTTCAGATAACGAACATCTGGGACCTTCCTTTTGGGCGCGGTCGGCAATGGGCGCTCCATAATGGCCTGCTGAACCAGCTTGTTTCCGGCTGGCAGCTCAATAACATCTTCAACATCATGACCGGCCTGCCTTTCAACGTGACGGGAAATTGCGATCCGTCCTGGCCGGGTAACAGCCCCACCATGGTGGACATCATTGGCAGCCCCAGGAAGATCGGCAGCAGCTCCGGTTACTGGTACGATCCGTCCGCATTTGCCGACACCTACGATCCGAACAATCCGGGCTCCTGCCAGCCGGGACGACTCGGCACATCGGGCTTCAACAACCTGCGCGGTCCGGGCGTTTTCAATTGGGATTTTGGCGTTTTCCGTGACTTCACGATTACGGAGCGCTTGCACCTCCAGTTCAGGGCCGAGGCGTCCAATTTTACAAACACGCCTCATTTCGCGAATCCCGATAACTCGTTGGGAGACGCGAATTCGTTCGATCCGAAGACCGGGCGGGTTACCGATCCCGGCTCGTTTATGACCATCCAGGGAGTGCAGGATCTGGCACGGGAGGGTATCGACGAACGGCAGTTCCGGTTTGGTTTGCGCTTGAGTTTCTGAGGAGGATCAACTCAACCAGCGGTCCAGGTTGCTCTTCACGAAGCTGTCGTCCTGAAGTTCCGGATAGCTCGCGCACACACGGTCGATCTCTTCCAGTTGCCCCGGTGAAAGGTCTTCGTCGGGATCCAGGCACCAGCGGCCTGCCAGGAGGCCCTGCCGTTGCAAAATTTCGTGCAGGCCGGCAATACAGCCCGCGAACCGATTGCGAACATCGAACAAGGCCGCATTGGCGTCCGTAAGCGACGCGGAGCGCTCCAGAATATCCAGCGCTCCACGTCCTCCTTCGTACCGGCAAACCTGAATAGCCTGCAACAGCTCTGCGGCTCGCTTTGTCCAAACAGCCCACTGGCCCAGCAGACCGCCGGCGAAGTGAAGAGTTCCCTCTTTCAGCCGGAAATCGGCCAGTAGATCGGGAACAATGTTGTCGTCGTTGCCTGTGTACAGCGCGACTTCCGAAGCCCGGCCGCTTTCGGCGACTCCGCGGATTACGTCGAGCGTCTGATAGCGGTTGAACGGCGCCACCTTGATAGCTGCGACGCCTTCAATCTGGCAGAACTCCCGCCAGAAGTTGTAGCTCAGCGCTCGTCCCCCGACTGCCGGCTGCAGATAGAACCCGAACAGCGGAATCTCCTCGCAAACCGCGCGGCAGTGGGCAATCAGTTCCGGTCCGCCGGCGTCCGGCATTGCCGCGAGACTTAGCAGCCCCAGCTCAAAACCCGCCTCTCGCGCAAACGCGGCTTCCTTAAGCGCCTGTTTGGTTCGGCCGCAAATACCTGCGATCTTCAAGATCCGTTTGCCCGAACTCCGCTCGCATTCGGCAATCGAAGTAGCGATCAGCCGAAGAACCGGTTCGAACAGGCCGAAGCGTGGGTCGCGAATCGCAAACTGCGTCGTATGTACACCGGCCGCAATGCCTCCGGCTCCGGCCTCACAGTAATAGCGGGTGAGGGCCATCTGGCGCCGTTCATCCAGTTTCCTTTGCGCATTCAGCGCCAGCGGATGAGCGGGAATCGCAACACCCTGCTTCAATATGGCGGCAGCCTCCGGGTCGAGCTTCGAATACATACCCCTAATAGCTCCCGTCCACAACTTCGAAGTGCGTGGGCTTGCCCAGATTTTCGCCGCCTGTCATCACCCAGTCGGCCACCCGCTCTTCTAAGGTCGCAAGAGAAACGGACGGCGGCCCCAGCAAGGAGTGACATAAGGACGAATCGCTCAAAAGGGCGCTGCTGCCCTCCTGGCCCTGGAACCGGCAGGGGCGTCCGAACTGCTTCGCGAATGCTTCGGCTGCTTCGCGAACCCGGATGGCTTCGGCTCCCGTCACATTCAAAACCCGCGGCGGGGAAGAGCAAAGATTGAGCGCCCGCAGAGCATACGAGTTCGCATCGCGCTGCCAGATAGCATTGAAAGCAGGAACGGTTAAATCCACCGGCTCGCCGGAGTAGACCTTGCGGGCCACATCGACAAGCACGCCATAGCGCAGATCCACTGCGTAGTTCAGCCGGAAGATCAGGCATTTTGCGCCGTACTCGTTTGAGTGATATTCGAAAATGCGTTCGCGCGCCAGGCACGATTGCGCATATTCCCCAACGGGCGAGACAGCATCCGTTTCGCGCGAGCCGCCCGATTGTATATCCGTGAAGCCATACACGTTCCCCGTCGAGAACACGACCATACGGCTGTGCCGGTAACGATAGGCCGCGAGCGCCGGTGCAATCGCATTCATGGCCCAGGTGAGATCCGGGCGTCCGCTGGACCCGAACTTGCGGCCGGCCAGATACAAGACGTTCTCGCATTCCGGCAGCTTGTTTACTTCAGCAGGGTTTAGCAGGTCGCAGGACACGACCGCAACGCCCGCGGCTTCCAGGTCTCGGCGTGCGGCTTCAGAGGAAAATCGGGAAACGGCGGTGATGAGGGTACGAACACCGGATTCGTCGGCAGCACGTTTCGCCAACTTCGCGAGCGAGGGTCCCATCTTGCCGCCGGCCCCAAGGATGACGATGTCGCCCTGCAAACAGCGCATGAACGCGCGGTCGGCTTCGCCCGGCTCCGATAAGCGCCGCTCCAATTCTTGCAGCAAGAGTCCTCCTGGTAAGTCGGTCTCATCGTAGGATGACAGAGTGCGCCTTATAGCTTTCCTCCTGATCGCGTGCGGCCTGCTTCCCGCAGCCGATACGCTCACTGTCTTTGGCCGCCCCTGGGCAGTCCCGGCAGCCTCAGATTGGAAAATCGACCAGCAGAATGGTACTCAAGTCCTTCATCTTGTCACGCCGAAAGATCCGCTTCCCGGCCCGAGGCGTCCCATTCAATTCGCGCTGGCTGAAACACCGGATCTGCAAAAGGTGACCGTTGAGGCGGACATGCGGCCGCTGGGGCATTCACTGATGATCATCTACGCCTATCGCGACCCGGCGCATTTCGATTACGCGCACCTTTCGATCGATACGGCAAGCAAGGAACCGCATCACAACGGGGTGTTCCACGTGTACGGCGGCGAGCGGGTGCGAATCAGCCCGGTGGATGGGCCGGCGGCATTCTCGACGAAGGGCTGGCATCACGTTCAACTTGTGTGGGACGGCAAATCCGGCGAAGTCCATGTTACGGTCGATGGAAAGCCCATACCCGCGCTCCATGCAGTCGATCTGAGTCTTCGATCCGGACGTGTCGGAATCGGCTCATTCGATGAAACCGGGGATTTCAGGAACCTTACGATTCAATAGGCTCAATGGTGCTCTGGCAAGGCCCACGCGTACAGCACGCCATCAACACCCGTTAGGACATACTGACGGCCATCCAGTTGGTAGGTCATGGGCGAGCTGCCAAGCGATCCGCCTGCATTCACATGCCAGAGTACCTGGCCGTTTTCCGGATCAAGAGCCAGAAGATTATCCGAAACGTCTCCGGTGAAAAGCAGGCCGCCGGCCGTCGTGAGAATGCCCGGATGGCCTGCGCCTTCCTCTTTCTCTCCGCGCCACCGCACTTTGCCTGTTTCGTAATCGATCGCAACCAGCATGGCATGTTCCCGCAGGCGGCTGGAAGCGCCTCCCTGATGGCCGGCAGCTTTCCCATTTGCATTGAGAGTCAGGTAGTACATCCCGAAGCCTTCTTCGGCGTTCACGTAGAAGAGCTTGGTTTCCGGATTGAAGCTGGGCGCCATCCAGTTCGTCGCGCCCTCTTCGGCGGCTTCCACTAGCGAGCCATCGGGCGTGGGCTCCTTTTTCGGGTTCGGCATAGGCTCTCCCCGGGAATTCAGGCCGGAAGCCCAGTCAGTCGAGACAAACGGCGCGGTCAGCAGGTGCTCGCCCGTGACTCGATCCAGTAAAAAGAAATATCCATTGCGGCTGGCCTGGGCGAGTAGCTTGCGCGGCTTGCCGTGAAAATCGGCATCGAACAGCACTGGTGTTTCAACCGCGTCCCAGTCATGCGTGTCGTGAGGAGAAGGCTGGAAATACCAGACCAGTTTGCCTGTATCCGGATTCAAAGCCGCAATGGAACACGTGTAGAGATTCGCCCCCGGGCGTATCACGCCCGCCAATACGGGAGCTGGATTTCCGGTGCCCCAATAAATCAGGTTCGCCTCCGGATCGTAAGTGCCGGTCATCCACGCCGGGCCGCCGCCATGCGTCAACGCCTCTTTGTCGGGCCATGTCTCAGAGCCGGGTTCACCCGGAGCGGGGACCGTATTCCAACGCCAGATTACTTTGCCGTCCTCGGGGTCGATGGCTTCGATGAAATGCTGAATGTCGGTCTGGTCGCCCGATGTGCCGATGATCAGCCGGTTTTTCACCAGCAGGGGCGCGACGCTAACGTAATAGCCGAGCTT
>JAICXK010000273.1 GCA_025980435.1 Bryobacteraceae bacterium | reverse complement strand
TCCAGCCGCGCGGCAAACCTGAGCGCGGCTCACCAGCGCGCCGCTTCAAGGCGCCAGGAAAAACAGCGAAGTGAACACGCGCAACACCACGATCACTTCGGCGACGAGGCGCACAAATGAAGACCAGACTCTTATTCGCCGGGTTCCTTGCTGCCTCCGCGCTGCCCGGCTTCCAGCAGGGGCCGCGGCAAACGAACCCCCAAACAACGAAGACCGTGCTCGATCAGTACTGCGTCGGTTGCCATAACGATAAATTAAGGACCGCGAACTTTTCGCTGGAAAAGGTCGACTTGGCCGTCGCCGGCGACCATCCGGAGATTTGGGAGCGGGTGATCCGCAAGATGCGCGCGGGCATGATGCCTCCTCCGGGAATGCCTAGACCGCCGCTTGCGACCTACGAAGGAGTTCGCGACTGGCTGGAAGCGGAAATCGATAAGAAAGCGGCTGCCCATCCCAATCCGGGTTCCGTCATCCTGCATCGGCTGAACCGTACCGAGTATAAGAACGCGATCCGCGATCTTCTGGATCTGGAGATCGATGTCGCCTCGCTGCTTCCTCCCGACGATTCGGCACATGGATTCGACAATATTGCGGGTTCCTTAACGATTTCGCCCACGCTTCTCGAAGCCTACACATCGGCGGCGGCACGTATCGCGCGGATGGCCGTGGGTTTCTGGAAATCGCCGACGGAAGCCGCCTATATCTCACCCGCCGATACTTCGCAGACCGAGCGCGTGAGTGGACTGCCGTTCGGGACTCGCGGAGGGATGGCGATTCGCCATGTCTTTCCGTCGAATGGCGAATATAAGTTTTCCATTGCGAACTTTGGCCTGGGCAAGTTTATTCCCAACGAGAAACTGGCGCTGTTCATCGACAACGAACTTGTAGAAACCCGTGACTACCGCGGCGTGGGATTGTCGGCTGCCAACTCATCAGATAAGGACGGGTCGATCGACGTGACTATTCCGGTCAAAGCCGGCTCGCATCTGGTGGGCGTGACGTTTCTGGCCGAGAATTTTCGACCGAGCCTGGACCTGATCCGGCAGTATGACCGCAAATCGCTTGAAGACAATCCGATTCCGCAGCTTGAATACCATCCGGCCATCGGAACGGTGCGTATTCGCGGGCCTTTCACGGCAACGCGGGCGGAAGACTCCCGGAGCATTCGTAAAGTCTATACGTGCCAACCCTCTAGCGCGGAGCAGGAAGGGCCCTGCGCCAAGCAAATCTTGGCTACGCTCTTGCGTCGCGCCTATCGCAGACCTGTGGTCCCACAGGACATGGAGTGGGTGCAGGGTTTCTATCAGGAGGGCCGCCGCGAAGGGACCTTCCAGGATGGTATCGAACTGGCCCTGCGGCGCATCTTGACCAGCCCGCAGTTCCTGGTGCGCGCGGAACGGGAACCCGAAAGCGTTCGCGCCGGCCAGGCCTACCGGATCACCGACCTGGAGCTGGCTTCGCGGCTCTCGTTCCTGCTGTGGAGCAGCATCCCGGATGACGCTCTGATCGAGGCCGCGGCGAAGAACCAGCTGCACGTTCCGGCGGTGTTGGAGCGCGAGGTCCGTCGTATGCTTGCGGATCCCAAAGCAGACGCACTCGTTGAAACCTTCGGCGATCAGCTTCTTTACTTACGCAACCTGCCGACGACTTCCCCCGACGGCGTGTTCTATCCCAACTGGGATGATGAGTTGCGCAAGAGTTTCCGGCGGGAAACGGAACTGTTGTTCCAGAGCATCATCAAAGAAAACCGGAGCGTTCTGGATCTGTTGAACGCGGACTATACGTTCTTGAATGAGCGGCTGGCCAAGCATTACGGAGTCCCCAACATTTACGGCGCGGACTTCCGCCGGGTCACGTGGGGCCCCGAGCAGGCATATCGACGCGGGCTACTGGGCCAAGGCAGCGTGCTCGCTCTGGCATGGCAGCAGAACTTTCGCACGTCCCCGGTAAAGCGCGGCGTGTGGGTGCTCGAAAACATCCTGGGCACTCCGCCGCCGGAGCCGCCGCCGAACGTGCCGCCGCTCGAAGACAGTAATGCCGATAAAAAGGTTATGACGTTGCGGGAGCAGATGACGCTGCACCGCAAAAACGAACCCTGCGCGGGTTGCCATAAGCTGATGGATCCGATCGGATTCGCATTGGAGAACTTCGACGCCGACGGTTCCTGGAGAACGAAACAAGGCGGAGAAGGCGGCGTGCCGATTGACGCATCGGCTACGATCTGGGACGGCACGAAAGTGAACGGGCCCACGGAGTTGCGGCAGGCCCTAATGAAGTACTCGCCGCAGTTCGTCCGAACGATTACCGAGAAGCTGATGACGTATGCCCTGGGGCGAGGCGTCGAATACCAAGACATGCCGGTGATACGGTCCATCACGCGTGACGCGCACAATGACAACGATCGGTTTATGGCGATCCTGATGGGGATCATCAAGAGCGATCCCTTCCAGATGAGAGTAAAGCAGGCATCGGATAACTAGAGCGAAGGCAAGCAAAGGAGTCCACATGTTTCTGACCAAGAAGTTCATTCCACGGCGGACCTTCCTGCGGGGCGCGGGCGTAGCGATTGGTTTGCCTCTGTTGGACAGCATGGTGCCGGCACAGACGGACCTGAAGAAGACCGCCGCGGCGCCGATTCCCCGATTTCTCGGCATCTGGCATCCGCATGGCGCGGCGCCCGGTTACTGGAGCCCTCTGCAGGAAGGCAAGGGCTTCGACTTCTCCTTCATCACGAAGCCGCTGGAACCGTTCCGCAACCGGGTCACCTTGATCTCGGGAATGGATATGCCTGAGGCTGCGGCGACAACCGAAGAGCCCGGCGGCGATCATGCGCGCGGAGCGGTTTTACTGTCATCGGCCCGCCCCCGTAGAAACGCTGTGACCCCCTATCTTGGGGTCACCGTCGACCAGCTGATCGCGCAGAAGTATGGCCAGGGCACAATCCTGTCGTCGCTTCAATTGGGCGTCGAGGAAGATGGGAACTTCGGAAACTGCAATTGGGGATATAGCTGCGCCTACACGAATTCCGTCTCCTGGACCTCTCCCATGCAGCCGTTGCCGACGGAAGTGAATCCGCGCGTGGCCTTCGAGCGGCTGTTCGGCGATGGAACCAACCCGGAAGAACGCAAAAGAGGACGGAAAGAGAGCGCCAGCATTCTGGATTCCGTCACGCAGGAGATCGCATTTTTCAAGCGACCTCTTGGTGAGGGCGACAAGCAGCGACTCGACACGTATCTCGAAAACATCCGCGAAATCGAGCGCCGCATTCGCATTGCGATGGAATCGACCGTGAAGGAACCCTCCAACGAGATCCCTTTCGGCATACCGGAAAACAAGCACGTTCATTATCGCCTGATGTACGACCTGCTGGCACTGGCGTTTGAAGGGGACCTGACCCGGTCGGCGACCTACATGCTGGGTAAGGATCTGTCCGGGGCGAGTTTTCCCGAATCCGGCTTCAACGGCGCCTGGCATGGCTCTTCGCACCACGGCGACAAACCCGACAACATCGCCAACTACGCCAAGATGAATCGGTATCACGTTCAGAACCTGGCATACTTCGCCGAAAAACTGAACAAGATTCCGGACGGTGACGGTACGGTGCTCGACCACATCCTCATTTACAAGGGCAGCAATATGGGGAACTCGCACCGGCACGCGCATATCAAGGTCCCCGTAATTCTGCTGGGCGGCCTGGACGGAACGTTTCAAGGGAACCGTCACATCGTATTTCCGGATAACACGGAGCGCACCTCCAATATGCTCCTTGCGGTGCTGCACAAGTACGGCATCGAAGACATTCCGAAGTACGACGCGGCTGGACGCCAGACCGGGACGCAAAAATCGTTCGGCTCAAGCACCAAGCCTCTCTCTCTCTAGGTGCATGCGCCATTTCGTCACGATCGCGATTCTCGCGGCCTTGCCCTTGGCCGCTCAGGGTAATCGAGCCACTCGCCCTAAAATCGAGCGGCCGGATGGCCCCGTCTGGGAAGTCATTCGCAAGAACTGCACAGCGTGCCATGGCATCGATGATTATGCGTTCTACGCGCTGGACAAGGCCGGATGGTCGAAGCTGATCGCCGAAAAACACCAGCCGGCCGACGCCAAGCTTTCCGAAGCCGACCACAATCTGCTGGTGGACTGGCTGGCCGAAAGATTCGGCCCCGCCACCAAGCCTTTCCCGCGGACCTACATTCCGCCGGAAATCACCACGTTCTTTTCCGATCCTGAAGCGTTCCGCCTGATGAACCGGGCATGCACGCGCTGCCACGCAATCGACAAGGTGCAGGGCTCAAGGAAAGCTGCCGACGACTGGCGAGTGACGCTAGTTGACATGCGGGAGCGCGGAGCCCAGCTATCGGACGAAGAACTGGAACGGCTGGTGGAATGGCTCGGTCGCGTGTGGGGTACGAATCAGGACAAATGAGGCGTAAAGTCACGTGGTTCGTATCTGGCGCGGCGATTCTCGCCGCGGCGCTGTTGCTTGCGGAGGCTCCATCCGCCAATTCGAACGGTCTGCTGCAACTCACCGCAACCACCGCCAACGTGAGCGGCGCACCCGATGCGGTGCGAATCGAGATCCTGCGATGGTCGACCGACGAAGAACGCGACCGCCTGACGGACGCTTGGAACCTCAAGCCGTCCGCGGCTGGGCCGCCGGCAGGACGCGGAGCGGAAAAGGGAGCCGCGAAGCAGGGAAAAGCTGCAGGCAGAGGTCGAGGGCCGGCGAATGTAGCGGCGAACGATCGGACTCCTGAGGCCGCACTCGCAAAGGCTCTGGATGAGACTACTACAGTCGGCTATCTGTGGTCGTCCGAGATGGCCGGCTACGCCTTGCGCTACGCAGGGAAAGTGGACAACCCTGATGGCTCACAAAGGATCATCCTGATCACGCAGCGGCGGTTGGGCGCGGTGAATCAACGCTGGAATCCCACCTTTGAAGGCGCGGCGAACAGTTATGAGTTTTCGGTGATCGAGTTGCGCTTGAATGCGAAGGGTGAAGGTGAAGGACGAGTTTCGCTGGTAGGGAAGGTGACCCCTGACGCCGCGGCCAAAATCGTGACTTTGGAGAACTACGGCGCATTGCCGGCGGTGTTGCGCGACGTGCATGTGCGGCCTTCCGGGAAACCGGCGAAGAAATAACAGGACGGCTTACTATGAACTTCCGATTTTTCATGATCGCCGCACTGGCTGTATCGTGCGCCGTTGCCGCGCCCGCCAAAAGCGACATTGCAGACGCTGCCCAGCATGGCGATAAAGCCGCCGTTCGCAGTTTGGTTCAGAAGAAGGCCGACGTCAACGCCGCCCAGATCGACGGAACCACGGCCCTGCACTGGGCCGTCGAGGCCGACGACCTCGAACTGGCCGATCTCCTGATTCGCAATGGCGCCAATGTTTCGATTGCGAACATCGCGGGCGCCACACCGATCCAACTGGCCGCGCTGAGCGGCAGCGCCGCGATGCTCGACCGATTAATGGCCGCAGGGGCGGATCCCAACGTTCCCCTCACGCGGTCGGGCGACACAGCGCTGATGATCGCGTCGCGCACGGGAAAAATGGACGCCGTCCGCGTCTTACTGGACCATGGTGCGAAGATAAACGCCCAGGAGACTTGGGGCGGCACGACGGCGCTGATGTGGGCGGTTTCAGAGAAGCATCCGGAGGTCGCAAGGCTTCTGGTGGAACGTGGCGCCGATGTGAACGCTCGATCCTACTATGTGCCATCTGCGTCGGGACGCGGGTTTGAGGGAACAACGCCTGTCGCGCAAAAGCCTGGAAAAGATTTCGAAGAATTCGCGAGCGGCTGGCTTACTCCCTTGATGTTCGCCGCCCGCGAGAACGGTCTGGAATCTGCGCGCATCCTGGTAAAAGCCGGCGCCGATATCAACGCTCAGGCCGCCGATGGCAAGGATGCCCTTTCGCTAGCCTTCTTTGACGGCAGTTATGACGTCGCTGAATTCCTGATCGACAGTCACGCGAACGTGAACCAGAAGGACGCGCAGCGATTCACGCCGCTGTTCTGGGCAGTAGACCGGCGCAACATGGAAACGGCGCCCAACTTCCCCTGGATGGAGACCAGAGACCCGCTTCCGTTAATCAAGAAGCTGCTAGATGCGGGAGCAGATCCGAACGCGCTCATTAACTCCACACCTCGCGCGCGGATGCGCGAAGGATCGCCGCGGCTAGTGTATGCCACGTCGCTGATGCGGGCGGCCTTGGCCGGTGACGTGGAACTGGCGCGGCTGCTGCTGGCCCACGGGGCCGATCCGCACATCATCTCCAAGGACCGCGAAACAACGTTGATGGCGGCATGTGGAACCGGTTTCATCAACGGTTATCACCGCCAGCGAAGCCCTGCCGATCGGCTGGAACTGGTGAAGCTCTTGATCGAGTCGGGTGAAGACGTTAACGCGGCTGATAACTACGGGATCACGCCGCTGATGGTAGCGGCCAACCTGGGAGATATCGAGATCGTCAAGTATCTGATCTCGAAGGGCGCCGATCTCGGCGCACACGACCTCGGCAAGAAAAATGATGGCGCCTTCGGATCTAGCGTAGAGCCCCTCATGCCCATCGACTACGCCATTGGCGTGGGAACCTTCGTGCCGAACAATGCCGTGATCATGCACAAGGATGTCATGGACCTGATGGCCGGCGAAATGAAGAAGCTCGGCATCGAGCATACAACGTCAGAATGTACTCTTAGGGGATTCACCTGCTCGTCGGCGAACGTCGATCCGAAAACCGCGACACCAGCAGAGATCGCCAAGATCCGAACGATCCAGAAGGGATATCAGGTGGACGGGATTACGGGTGGCCTGGCTGTCGGTGACAAAGCGCAGAAGTAGGT
>JAICXK010000053.1 GCA_025980435.1 Bryobacteraceae bacterium | reverse complement strand
GGAGATCTTCAGCTCGAAATCGCAGAGCACAACTGCGTGGATGTTTTCCGTGCAAGGTGAAGCGCCGCGCAAGCTGCGCGACGACGCCTATGCGTGCGCGGTGTCTCCAGATGGCTCGCTCATCTCGTTTGAAACAAATCGCGGCCGGTATGGCGATCGCGACATTTGGCTGATGGATGCCCACGGAGGGAACGCGCGCCAACTCTACGGCACCGATGAGAATGCCTCGCTCAATTGCTCCGTCTGGTCACCGGATGGGAAGCGAATTCTCTATGTGCTGAACGACGCAAAAGGCCCTCGTTTCGTAAACCGCGATCTCGCGGGCGGCGCTCCTGTCCTCACCTTCGAGAACGCCGAGGAGATCCACGATGTCTTGTGGCTACCTGATGGACGGCTGCTGTACTCCAAAGCGGAGCCCGAAGTTATTGGTGGGGAGATTTGCAATTTCTGGGAAATATGGCTCGATCGTCGCACCGGCACGCCCGTCCGCAAGCCCAGACGGATCACAAGTTGGTCCGGGTTCTGCATGAGCGATTTAACCGTCACGGCCGATGCTCGAAAGCTCGCTTTTCTGAAATGGACCAGCCGCTTCTCGACTTACATTGCTGATCTCGACCCGAATGGAAATCGGATTTTGAACCCGAGGCACTTCACGCCGAGTGAAAGTGTCGATCTGTCCCTGGATTGGACTCCCGACAGCAAAGCTCTCATTTTGTACTCGAATCGGGCTGGCAAAGGGGGAATCTACCGGCAAGCTCTAGATGAGACCAACCCGCAACCCCTCATTGTGGGATCGGACATTGTAGAACGGGCTTGCGTTACTCCGGATGGTAAGTGGGTTCTCTATCTGCGCAGAGATAACGCTAACGTGTCAGAGCTCCTCATGCGAGTCCCCGTGGCTGGGGGCGCTTCGCAAATGGTTTCAAACGTCAGGCCAAATAGTCAGATTCTCTGTGCGAGCAAAGCCTCTCATCTATGTGCAGTTGCCGAGCCCACCGATGATCAGCGGGAACTGATTGTCACTGAGCTCGATCCTGTGAAGGGCCGTGGCGGCACGCTTACGCGCTTTGCCCTGGATCCGAAAGACGGTGGTTGGTTTCTGGATCTTTCTCCTGATGGCACACGGATTGCGGCGATACGGGGCCCGTCAGGTCCGATTTACATTTTGCCGCTGCGCGGCGGGCCTGAGGCCGAGCTTCGAGTCAAAGGTTGGAGCAATCTGCGTTCCTTGAATTGGGCAGCGGACGGGAACAGCTTATTCGTCGGCGCCGGAGGCGATGGAACCATCCTGCATGTGGACTTACGAGGCAACGCAACCGTGCTGCAAAAGAATGCATTTTTATCCGGTGTAAAGGCGTCCCCTGACGGTCAGCATTTGGCAATTCCAGAGCACACAATGGATCGCAATCTGTGGATGTTGGAAAACTTCTACTAAGAGATACGGGTTCCCAGCCGGAAATTGAGCCGCCAACAAAAAAACGCACCGGCTCTTTACCGGCGCGCTCAATTTACTGAACCGTGCGCGTAAGCAACCGGTAGCACGTCTGCCTCAGCGCCAAGATCGGCCAGCGCCCTGGTCCAGAGGCCGGTCTGGCGCATATCGACGCGGGTATTGGAGAATGGCGAATTGGCAAATTACTACCTGGCGCATTCAGCCCGCGCAGAGTTGTACCGCAGGCTCGGCAGGACCGCTGAGGCCCGGTCCTCTTATGAAAAGCTCTGGCCCTGACCCAACAGGAACCGGAGCGGCAATTCCTGCAAGAGCGGATTCGGCGCCTGAAATAAAAATTGAGATAGCTGTCGATTTTGCGTCTCCCCAACGACTATAGGACAAAAGAACGATGAGCTACGGTTCCTGAGTGATGAGATGGACGAGCCGGCGCAAACGCTCTTCTGCCGGCTCCGCTAATCCGCTATGAGGAGAAGAACAATGAAATACGTCTGTTTGGGGTACTACGACAAGAGCAAATTTGATGCCATGACGGAGACCGAACGAAACGCCATGTTCGACACATGCTTTGACTACGACGACCATCTTCGCGCCAACGGGCACTGGGGTGGTGGCGAAGCGCTTCAGGGTCCGGAAACCGCCTTGACCCTGTCTTGGAAGAACGGCAAAGTGGTAACGACCGACGGTCCCTACGCGGAGACAAAGGAACAACTCGGCGGCATTCTCGTCCTTGAGGCGAGAGACATGAATCATGCTGTACAACTCATCGGCCAGCATCCGGCGCTGGCGTATGGCAACATTTTCGAGATTCGGCCAGCGGGGGACATGAACGAAGTCATGAAGGCGAGTGAGCAGCGACGAAAACGCACCGGCTCTTCACCGGTGCGCTCAACTCACTGAACCGCGCGCGTAAGCAAGCGGCAGCACGTCTGCCTCAGGCGCCAAGGAATCGGCCAGCGCCCGCCTTAACTCGCCAGCGCCAGCCTCATCTTGATATTCGGGATCACGATCGAGAGCACTTCCTCCACCCGATCCACGAAGTGGAACTGCATCTCCTTCCGGACATGCTCCGGAAGATCGCGCAGATCCTTTTTGTTGCCTTGGGGTAGGATCACCCGGGTGATGCCCGCGCGCCGTGCCGCCAGCACCTTCTCTTTCACTCCGCCAATCGGCAGCACGAGGCCCGCCAGCGTGACCTCGCCCGTCATCGCGATATCGCTGCGCGCCGGGAGCCCGCTGTAGAGCGAAGCGAGCGCGGTTGTCATCGTCACGCCTGCCGATGGGCCATCCTTCGGGATAGCGCCAGCCGGAACGTGCACGTGAACGCCGCTGTTCTTGATCGCCTCGGGATCTACTCCGAGCTCCGCCGCGTGCGCCCAGACATAACTCTGGGCGATCTTGGCCGATTCCTGCATCACGTCGCCAAGTTGGCCGGTGATGGTCAGACCCTTGCCGTTCGGAAGCAGGGTGCTCTCAATGTAGAGAACATCGCCGCCGGCTTCGGTCCAGGCCAGGCCGGTGACCACCCCCGCTGGAACTGCCTTGCGCATCTGCTCGGGCAGGAACATCTCCGGCCCTAGCAGGTCAATCAGTGAGTCAGGCGTAACAGTCATCTTTGTAACTTCTTCTTCGGCAAAGCGTAAGGTGACCTTCCGGGTCACACGCGCGATCGCCCGCTCCAGTTGCCGCAGGCCCGCTTCGCGCGTATAGCCCCTGATGATCGCCTTCAGGCCGTCATCGGTAAATTCGATCTGGTCATCCGTCAATCCCGTCGCTTTTAATTGCTTGGGGATCAAGTAGCGCCGCGCAATCTGCTGCTTCTCCTCTTCGCTATAGCCGGAGAGCCGCAGGATTTCCATGCGGTCCAGCAATGGCCGCGGGATGGTATCCAGCGTGTTGGCCGTCGTAATGAACAGCACCTTCGAAAGGTCGAAGGCCATGTCGAGGTAGTTGTCGCGGAACGTTTTATTCTGTTCCGGATCCAGCACTTCGAGCAGCGCCGCCGCCGGGTCGCCCCGAAAATCGCGTCCCAGCTTATCTACCTCATCCAGCAGCAGCACCGGGTTCAAAGCGCCCGCCCGCCGCATCGCCTGCAGCAGTCGGCCCGCCATCGCCCCTATGTACGTACGCCGGTGCCCGCGCAGTTCGGCCTCGTCGTGCATGCCGCCCAGGCTGAAGCGTTCGAACTTGCGCTCCAGCGCCCGGGCGATCGATTGCCCCAGCGACGTCTTACCAACGCCGGGCGCGCCAACCAGGCACAAAATCGGCGCCTTCGCGTCCGGATTTCGCTTCAGTACGCTCAACTGCTCCAGAATGCGCTCCTTCACTTCTTTCAATCCGAAGTGGTCCGCATCCAGCACTTCACGCGCGTGGGCGATATCCAGGTTATCCTCGGTCGAGGCATTCCACGGCAGGTCCAGAACGAATTCCAGGTAAGTGCGCGTCACGTGATAGTCGGGCGCGCCCGCCGGCAGCCGTTCAAGCCTCGCCAGTTCGCGCTGGAATTCCTTCTTCGCTTCTTCCGGAAGGTTTGCTTTTTCGAAGCGCTCCCGGATCATGTCGATTTCCGCTTTATCGGCGTCCTTTTCACCCAGCTCCTGCTGAATCGCCCGCAGTTGCTGCCGCAGCAGGTATTCCCGCTGCTCTTTCGACATCTCGTCGCGGGCCGTCGAAGAGATCTTTTGGCGCAGCTCGAGCACCTGCATCTCGTGCGCAAGATAAGTATGGATCAGGCGCAGCGCATCCACCCGCGTTTCGGCTTCCAGAAGTTGCTGTTCTTTTGCGGCGTCCAGGCTGAAGATGCTCGCTAGCAGGAAGGCTAGTTTTAGCGGATCTTCGCTCCCCGCCAACATCCGCGTCAATTCCGCAGCCGATTGCGGCTGTGCCAGCGCTATGGCCTTGGCGGCCAGTTCCAGTAAAGCGCCCGAAAGCGCCTCTACCTCCGACCCGCCGTCCTCCGGCAGCGGGAACGGCCGGTACTTAACTTGCATGTGCGGCCCGCTGGTCTCCAGCTTCACCACCACCACGCGCTCCACTCCCAGCACCAGGATTTCCATCACGCCTTCGCCGGTCCGGGAAGACTTCCGGATCACGGCCTTGGTGCCGATCGTATATAGGTCATCCTGCTCCGGGCTCTCCACCTGCGGATCGCGCTGCGCGATCAGGATGATCTCCTTTTCCTCCGTATTCAGCGCAGCCTGAACGGTGCGCAAGGAGCTTTCCCGCCCCACCGAGAGCGGCAACAGCAATCCTGGGAACAGGATCGTGTTTTTGAGCGGCAAAGCTGGCAGTACCTGAAATTCGTTGTTAGCCATGTCGGTTCTCTAAAGATTCGATGCAAGCGACGAGCGATAAGCTACGATTCGTTGCGTCCGATATACTCAACTTCCTTTACTGACAAAAAAGGCCCGGAGCGGGGAGCCGCCCCGGGCCGATGCGACTACTTACTTGGGCTGCACCACAGTGAAGCCGGTACCGTTGCTACTGGCGACAGTCAGCAGGACGGATTTCCCTTCATCCTGGGACATCAGCCGCTTGAAGTCCTCCACGTTGTTCACTGGCTTGCGATCAACAGCCGTGATCACTACGCCGCGGGCGACGGAATCCGCCGCGGGACTGGACGCGTCGACGCTGTCCACCACGACGCCGTGCGTCGAAGCGGGTACCCCAATCTGTTGCGCGAGGTCCGGAGTGAGATTCTCCACCGTGATGCCGCGAGCCGACGAGTTCCCTTCAGAACCGTTGTCGCTGCCGGGTTCATTGCCGTTGTTGCCGCCGGGTTTGTTCCAGTTCACTCCGCCGGGGCGGCTGCCGAGTGTGACTTTGACCGTCGTTGGCTCGCCGTTTCGAACCACGTCGAGCGATACGGTCGAGCCGGGCTCATGCGAGATCACATTCATCGTGAGGTCGTCGGAACCTTCCACCTTCTTTCCGTCGATCGCTGTGATCACATCGCCCTGCTTCAGGCCGGCTTTTGCGCCCGGGCTGTTCGGCGTAACATCGGCTACCACCGCGCCCTTCGCGTTCTTCACGCCAAAGTGCTGGGCCAGGTCAGGTGTCAAATCCTGCAAGGACACGCCAATGTATCCACGCGAAACCTTGCCGTTCTTCATGATCTGGTCCATTACGGACTTGGCGAGATTCGACGGAACCGCGAATCCGATGCCGATGTTCCCGCCCTCGCCGCCGAAGCTCGATCCTCCGGTCAGGATCATGGTGTTCATGCCGATCAACTGGCCTCTGGTGTTAATCAGCGCGCCGCCGGAGTTACCGGGATTGATCGACGCATCCGTCTGGATAAAGTTCTGAATATAGGTGTTTCTCTGCAGAACGCGGTTCTTCGCGCTCACAATTCCCATGGTGACCGTATGATCTTCGCCGAAGGGATTCCCGATCGCGAAGCACAGGTCCCCCACGCGGGCGGAATCCGAATTCGCAAACGGCATCGTCGGCAGATTGTCGGCGTTGATCTTCACCACTGCCACGTCGGTTTGTGCGTCCGCGCCGACCGGCTTGGCGGTAAACTCGCGGCCGTCCGACAGCTCCACTTTCAGGCTCGTAGCCTTGTCAATTACGTGATTGTTGGTCAGAATGTAGCCGCCCGAAGTGACGATCACGCCGGAGCCCAATCCCTCCTCGCGCTGATCGCGCGGCCGGGCGCCTGGCCCGAAGAACTGCCGGAAAAACGGGTCTGACAGGAACGGATTGTTGCTCTGTTGATCCTGCGCTTTGATAACTCGCGTCATGCTGATCTTTACCACCGCCGGCGAAGCCTTTTCGATGATGTTCGCAAAAGAATCGGAAAGCTGGCTCGCCGCCCGCTGCTCGTTAGGGTTCGTATCTGCTTGCGCCACCACCGCTTCCGGGCGGCCGGAATGGCTCGCCACCGCGAAGGCCGCAATCAGGCCTCCGCCGATCGAAGCCGCTACCAGCGTTAGAATCGCTGTTGAGCGGCGAAATTGCACCACATTGGGCATGTTCTAAGAATCCTTTCTACTGGCGGCGCGTGAATAGACCCCCGGCCGCTTTCCTCTCGTTTGACGTTTCAAATCCAATTTCGATTTACAGACGGCGTTCACCCGGAAACTGCTTGCTCTTTCTCCGGTTCGTGAACTCCCGTACGAAATACCAGCCCCGAATCGTTCTCATCCGCATCAATCCACACAGCTTGTCCGTCGCGCACCTCCCCGCCGAGAATCTGCTTCGCGAGCGGCGTCTCGATTCCGCGCTGGATGGCGCGCTTCAGCGGCCTCGCCCCGTAGTTCGGATCGTACCCGCTGCGTACCAGCCAGGTCCGCGCCGCGTCCGATAGTTCCAGCGTAATGTGCCGCTCCGCCAGGCGCGCCCGCAACCCGTTCAGTTGAATATCGACAATCTTCTTGAGCTGGTCTTCGGTCAGCGAATGGAACACAATGATTTCGTCAATGCGGTTCAGAAACTCCGGCCGGAAATGATGCTGCAGCTCGCTTAACACCGCGTCCTTCATGCGACGGTATTCCTCGCCTTCAAAGGCTCCGCGATACTCCAGAATCCGAGGACTGCCAATGTTCGAGGTCATGATCACAATCACGTTCTTGAAATCGACCGTTCGCCCCTGTCCGTCGGTTAAACGTCCGTCGTCCAGTACTTGTAGCAGGGCATTGAACACATCGTGGTGCGCTTTTTCGATCTCATCGAACAAGACCACCGAGTACGGCCGCCTGCGCACGGCCTCCGTCAACTGCCCGCCCTCGTCATAGCCGACATAGCCCGGAGGCGCGCCGATCAACCGGGATACGGTGTGCTTTTCCTGGTATTCGGACATATCGATACGGATCATCGCCCGTTCGTCGTCGAATAGGAACTCTGCCAGAGCCCGCGCCAGCTCGGTCTTGCCGACGCCGGTCGGTCCCAGGAAAATAAAGCTGCCGATCGGCCGCTTGGGATCTTTCAATCCCGAGCGCGCCCGGATAATCGCTTCTGAAACGGCAAGCACCGCTTCGTCCTGCCCGATCACCCGTTGGTGAAGTTCATCCTCGAGCGCCAGCAGTTTCTTCATCTCGCCTTCCAGCAGTTTCGAAACCGGCACGCCCGTCCAGCGGCTCACTACTTCGGCGATGTCTTCTTCGTCTACCTCTTCTTTTAGCAGGCGCGTCCCGCTCTGCTGCTGCTCGACACGGGCTTGTTCGGCATTGAATTGCCGTTCCAGCTCGATGAGACGGCCGTATTTCAGTTCGGCCGCCTTGTTCAGGTCATAGGCGCGTTCTGCCTGGGCGATCTCGACCTTCACCTGGTCCATCTGCTCACGCAAGGCCCGCACCCGCTGCACGGCTTCTTTTTCCGCCTGCCATTGCGCCTGCAAAGCCGAACTTTGGGTTTTCAGCTCCGCGATTTCCTTCTCGATCCGCTTCAACCGGTCTTTCGAAACCGCATCGCTCTCTTTTTTAAGCGCCTCGCGCTCGATTTCAAGCTGCATGCTGCGGCGCAGGATTTCATCCAGCTCCGTCGGCATCGAATCGATCTCGGTACGCAGCTTGGCCGCGGCTTCATCCACCAGGTCGATCGCCTTATCGGGCAGAAAACGATCGGTGATGTAGCGGTTCGATAAAACCGCCGCCGCCACCAGCGCGGTGTCCTTAATACGCACGCCGTGGTGCAGCTCATACCGCTCGCGCAATCCGCGCAGAATCGAAATCGTGTCTTCCACCGACGGCTGATCCACAAATACCGTCTGGAAGCGCCGCTCGAGCGCCGCATCCTTTTCTATATACTTCCGATACTCATCGAGCGTGGTCGCGCCGATGCAATGCAGTTCGCCGCGCGCCAGCATGGGCTTCAGCAGGTTGCCGGCGTCCATCGCCCCTTCCGCTTTGCCCGCGCCAACCACGGTATGCAGCTCGTCGATAAAGAGTACGATCCGTCCTTCGGATGACTGCACTTCTTTTAAAACGGCCTTGAGCCGCTCTTCAAATTCACCGCGGAACTTCGCTCCCGCGATCAGCGCGCCCATGTCGAGCGCCACCACCTGCTTGTCTTTCAAGCCTTCCGGCACATCGCCGCGCACAATGCGCTGCGCCAGGCCTTCCACAATCGCAGTCTTCCCGACGCCCGGCTCGCCGATCAGCACCGGGTTGTTCTTGGTCCGGCGCGAAAGCACTTGAATCACACGCCGGATCTCCTCGTCGCGCCCGATCACCGGATCCAGCTTTCCCTTCGATGCCAGATCGGTCAGATCGCGGCCGTACTTTTGGAGCGCCTCATACGTCGCCTCCGGGTTCTGGGTCGTCACCCGCTGGTTCCCGCGCACGTCCACCAGCGCCTTCATGAGCCGGTCGCGGGTGGCTCCGAATTCCCGAAGCAGCTTGCCCGCCGCGGCCTGGTCCTCGGCCACTCCAAGCAAAAGGTGTTCAATCGAGACGTAATCGTCCTTCAGCCGCTTGGCTTCTTTCTCGGCGACGTCGAACAGCTTTTGCAGCCGGTTCGTAATGTAGACCTGGTCCGGCCGCACCGCGCTGCCGCTCACCTTGGGCAGCTTTTCGATTTCTTGGACCACCCGCTTCTGCAGCGCCTCCGCCGCCACGTCCGCCTTTAAAAGGATGGAAGGCGCCAGCCCGCCTTCCTGCTCCAGTAGTGCCAGGAGCAAATGCTCCACATCCACCTGCTGGTTGCCATAGTTAATGGCGATACTTTGGGCTTGCCGGATCGCTTCCTGCGATTTCTCGGTCAGCCGGTTGAAATCCATAATTCCTCAGGTCAACTATACCACTGAGTGTAACTGAATGCAATAATGTGAGTGCTTAACACTAAAGTCTCGCTCTGGTACAGTTGGAGTTCGTTTCGTAAAATCGCCCCAATGCCGAGTTCGTTTGGTAAATTCGCCCTAACTTGTTGTCTGCTCGTGCCTTTGCCGCTTTCCGCCTGGTGGGAAACCGGCCATCGGACCGTCGCCCGCATTGCTGCCGCCTATCTGACGCCTGCCACCCGCGCCCGTGTCGCCTTGATTTTAGATGTTCCGAATACCCCGGACGCTGTCGCGGATGCTCTTGCCAAAGCCTCTACCTGGGCCGACGAAAACCGGGTTCAGACCCGCACCGGTGCCTGGCACTACATCGACATCCCCCTCCAGGACACGCGGTTCGACATGCCTTCGCGCTGCAAAGACGACAACTGCGCCCCGGCCCGCATCCGGCTGTTTGCCGCCCAGCTTGCC
Source organism: Bryobacteraceae bacterium (assembly GCA_025980435.1). GTDB lineage: Bacteria > Acidobacteriota > Terriglobia > Bryobacterales > Bryobacteraceae > Bog-105. Next base: position 12,179 of record JAICXK010000053.1, on the reverse strand, counting down.
TCGAAGTCGCCCGACTACCGCTGGAGCAACCTCGATGCCCTGCGTTATGTCGTTCACTTCGTCGGCGACATTCACCAGCCGCTCCATGCCATCTCCGATGCCGACCACGGCGGCAACTGCGAGCGTCTGGACCCGCTGATCGGCAAAGCTCGGAACTTACATGCTCTATGGGACGGAGAGTTAGTCAACGCCCTGGATTTGGGCGACAAGGCGCTTGCTACTGAACTGGAGAAGAGGATTCAGGACCTGGGTCCCGATCGCCAGGCCGAACTGGCTGAAGGCACGCTGGACGATTGGGTCTGGGAATCGCATGAACTGGCGATCGCGGACGTTTACCAGAAGCTGCAGATTCCAACCGAGCCGGTGGAGTTTCCCGCGAGCTGCAACGATGCGCCCCTCGCCATCAGCGAACTGCGTCTGCGCATCGGAACCGGCTACATCGGCAGCATGAAACCAGTGGTCCGCGATCAGCTTATGAAGGCCGGGTTGCGCCTGGCGCGGCTTTTGAACGAAACCTTCGGCTCGTAATCCTATACCGTCAGCTTCAGCAGCACATCGTCGCGATTCGTAAAGTGCATCGCGCCGATCCCCAGCATCTCCGCTCCGTGAACGTTCTCGATGCGATCGTCCAGAAACAGCGTCTGCTGGGGCGGGGTCCCCAAACCTTCCAGGCAATGCTCATAGATCGCCGGTTCCGGCTTTGCGGAATGGATCTCGTACGATAAGCTGACCTGGTCGAAGCGTCCCAGGCGGTCCGTTTGCAGCTTTAACGCCTCGCCGAGGTCGCGCGGCATGTTGGAGAGCATCGCGACGCGCTTACCCGCGTTTCGGAGTTGCGCCAGCCAATCCCACATCACCGCATCGAACCGCATCCAGCTTCGGTTGTCCAAATCGGTGAGCCGCTCAATTGTGTCGAGCGTCAGCGTGCCGCCGCCGTTCTGCGCGACCGTCTGCCAGTATTCGACGTCGGTCATCAGACCCTTGTCGTAGTCAAGCCGGTAGGACCAATAAAGAGCGCTGAATTGATCCTTTGGCAGTCCCGCGAGCGCGGCCAACTGCGCCTGGTCTTCCTCGGTCTGGGGTCCGACCAGAACGCCCCCAAAATCGAAGATGAACCCCTGGTATTCGCTAACGAGCGCCATCGACCATCTGCTCGCTGCGGCTTCGCACTTCACGGATGGCGTAAATGCGGCGGCCCTGGCTCTCGAAATACGTGCGCATCAGAACTTCGCCGATCAGGCCCGTACTGAACATCAGGAGTCCCGCCAGCCATAGCAGCGCGCCGGCTACCAGTAGCGGCCCGTGCTCGGAAAGGATGTCGTGCCCGGCGATCTTCCGGACCAGCATAAAGAGCAGCACCAGACTGCCCATGCCGATGCCTGCCAGGCCCCATTTGCCAAAGAAATGCATCGGGCGCGTGAGATACCGCAGCAGGAACTTAATCGTCAGAATATCGAAGAAAACCCGGAAAATGCGGCTGAGCCCGTAGTGCGAGGAGCCGTTCGCGCGCTCCACGTTATGGATCGGCACTTCGGCGATGCGGGCGCCGTAAAAGCTGGCGAGCGCCGGAATGAAGCGGTGCAACTCGCCGTACAGGTTCACATCCTTTAATACTTCCGCGCGGTACGCCTTGAAGGTCGTTCCGAAATCCCGAAGATCAACTCCTGAGGCGCGCTTCATCATCCAATTCGCAATGCGGGAAGGAATCTTTCGGGTGACCGCGTTGTCTACCCGGTCCTTCCGCCAGCCGCTCGCAATATCGTAGCCCTCATCGATCTTTTCCAGCAGCAGCGGGATGTCTTCGGGATCGTGCTGCAGGTCGCCATCGAGAGAAACGATGATGTCGCCGTGCGCTTCGTCAAAGCCTGCCGCGAGGGCCGCTGTTTGACCGAAATTCCGCCGCAGCCGGATCACTTTCAGATGGCTATCGGTCTCGACCAAATTCGAGAGCAGGTCGAAGCTGCGATCCGTGGAAGCATCATCGATGAAGAGGATCTCGTACGGCCTGCGCAAGCTATCGAGCACGGTGGTCAGCCGGTCGTAGAGAGGCAGGATCGCCGGCTCCTCATTGTGAATGGGGATGACAATCGAAAGCATTACTTTGGGATACCTCCAGTGTATCGAGGGGAATACACACTCATCTACCAGATGCGCAAATTCGGCCCCAGGTCGCCTCTATAACCTGTTAGAATATAACTATACGATCTAAAGCGATAGTTCTCACGTTTCCAATAACTTGCGAGCTATCACCCCGCACTTTCAGGAGTTCCTTTGGCCGATCAAGATGGATCGAGCGGCGTGCTGTTCCCGCCGGGCGATAACAAGAATCTAATTCCTATCAATATCGAAGATGAGATGAAGCGCTCGTACCTCGATTACGCCATGAGCGTGATCGTAGGGCGCGCCTTGCCGGATGTGCGCGATGGCCTGAAACCGGTCCACCGGCGCATTCTGTATGGCCTTCACGAGATGGGGCTGCATTACAACCGGCCCACGCGTAAGTGCGCCAAGATCGTTGGCGAGGTGCTCGGCAAATATCACCCGCACGGCGACACCCCGGTCTATGATTCCCTGGTCCGCATGGCTCAGCCGTTTTCCATGCGCTATCCCCTGATCGATGGACAGGGAAACTTCGGTTCGGTGGACGGCGATCCGCCTGCGGCCATGCGATATACCGAGGCCCGCCTGGCGAAAATCGCCGGGACGCTGCTGGAAGATATCGACAAAGAAACAGTCGATTTCCGCCCGAATTACGACGACAGCGAGGTGGAGCCGGAAGTGCTCCCCACGCGGGTTCCGAATCTGCTGATCAACGGGTCCTCCGGTATCGCGGTCGGCATGGCGACCAACATCCCGTCGCACAATCTTAAAGAAATCATCGATGCGACCATCGCGTTGATCAACGATCCGCACACGCCGCTGGCGAAAATCCTCGAATTAGCCCCCGGACCCGATTTTGCAACCGGCGGATTCATTCTGGGCCGTCAGGGAATTGTCGACTACTACAGCAAGGGGCGGGGAAGCCTGAAGCTGCGGGCAAAGGCCGCAACGGAAAAGACAGGAAAGGATCGCGAATCGATTGTAGTCACTGAGATTCCGTTCCAGGTGAACAAGGCCCGGCTGCTGGAGCACGTCGCGGCTCTGGTTGCGGAGAAAAAATTGGAAGGCATTTCTGACGCCCGCGACGAGAGCGATCGCGATGGAATGCGCATCGTTTTCGACCTGAAGCGCGGCGAGCAGGCCGAAGTGGTGCTGAACAACCTGTATAAGCAGACGCAGATGCAGGTAAATTTCGGCGTCATCATGCTGTCCATCGTGAACGGGCAGCCGCGCGAACTGGGGCTCATCGCCATCATCAAGCGCTTCATCGAACACCGCGCGGATGTGGTCCGCCGCCGCACCGACTATTTGCTGCGCAAGGCCCGCGAACGCGAGCATCTGCTGCTCGGGTTCCAGAAGGCGCTTGACAACCTGGATGCGGTAATCGCGCTGATTCGCGCCGCGAAGACGCCCAGGGAAGCGCGCGAAGGATTGGTCTCGCGCTTCGAGTTCACTGAACGGCAATCGCAGGCCATCATCGAGCTGCAGCTACAACGCCTGACCGGCATGGAGCAGCAGAAGATCCTCGATGAACTCGCCGAGATCCAGCGCCTGATTGGGGAGTATACCGAAATCCTCGGTTCCGAGAAGGTGCTGAAGACGCTGATTATCAAAGAGCTGAAGGAAGTTCAGAAAGACTTCGGGGACGAGCGCCGCACGCAGATTATCGAAGACTCAGGCGACATCCGGCTGGAAGACCTGGTCCAGATGGAGGATGTCGCCGTGACGGTTTCGCGCGGCGGATATCTGAAGCGGACTTCGGTCGATACCTACCGGCGTCAATCGCGCGGCGGCAAGGGCCGCATCGGGATGGGCACGCGCTCCGAGGACGTGGTCGAGCACCTGGTGATCGCTTCAACCCACGCATATCTGCTGATCTTTACGAATAAAGGCCGCGTGTACTGGCTCAAGATCTACGAGATTCCGGACGCTGGGACTACGGGCAAGGGGAAGCACGTCTCCGGATTGATCAGCCTGCAACCGGATGAGAGCGTAAAGGCCTTTCTGCCGGTTAAGGAATTTGTCCCGGCGAAGTTCATCGTGATGGTGACGCGGCACGGCGTTATCAAGAAGTGCGAGTTGACGGAATTCGATAACCCGCTATCGCGTGGCATTATTGCGCTGGCCCTCGATGATGGCGACGAGCTTCTCGGGGCAACAATCACGAACGGCGATAATTTCATATTCCTCGGATCTCACAGAGGGATGGCAATCCGGTTCAACGAAGCGGAAGTCCGGGCGATGGGCCGCCAGGCTCGCGGTGTCCGGGCAATGGACCTGGAGGATGGCGATTACCTGGTGGGCCTGTTGGTGGTCGAGAAGGAAGGATTGATTCTCTCCATTTCCGAAAACGGATACGGTAAGCGGACGCCTCTCGAAGACTATCGGCTGACGGGCCGCGGGCGCAAGGGCGTGATCAACATGAAGACCACGGCGAAGGTCGGGAAGGTGGTCGCGGTGCTTTCCGTCAAGGAGAACACCGATCTGATGATCATCACCAAAGACGGCAAGATTATCCGGCTGGAATCCGGCGAGATCCGGCAGGCCGGCCGATCTACCCAGGGCGTTCGACTGGTTCGCATGGAAAACGGCGACCAGGTAGCGGCGGCTTCGTGCATCCCGGCGGAAGCTGACGAAGAAGGCCCGAAGAACGGCGAACTGCCGCTGCAGTAAAGAAGCGGGCCGCACATCCGCTTCGGCGGAAACGCGGCCCGCGCGTGTTCCCGGTTTGCATCAACCGGCGGCATTGTCCTGGTTGTGTGTGCCATTCTTTGTAAATCTTCCTTACCAAAACCCTGACAGGCTATCATTCTTCTCGGATGTTCACGGTTTTGGCGCAAAGCTGGCGGTCGTGGAGAAACGCTAAGGGACTTGCGCTGCTAGCGGTAATTGCGCTCGCTGTTGGTATTGGCTGCGCGACGGCCATTTTCACGGTGGTGAACGCTGTGCTGCTTGCGCCGCTTCCGTATACGGAAGGCAATCGCTGGGTGATTTTGTTCGGCGGCAGCACGCTTATTAGCGGAACCGAGCAAGGCGGCATTTCCTCGATCTCCTATGCCGATCTCGAAGCTTATCGCGATCGAACGCACAGCTTCGACGTATTCGGCTGGTACATGATCTTCAATGATGTGAATCTCACATCGCCGGGCGAGCCGCAGCATATTCAAGGGATCCCGGTTACGCCCTCGCTAATCGATAACGTAGGCGTGAATCCCGTGCAAGGGCGTTTGTTCCGCGATTCCGACGGCCCAAACGTTGCTGTGGTATCGAGCCGGCTTTGGAATCGCCTGGGTCCTGGAATTATCGGCCGAGCCATTACGCTCGATGGCCAAGCATATACGGTGCTGGGTGTGATGCCGCCCTGGTTTGCGCTTCCGGTGAGCGGGGTTTCGAGCGAAAATGTCCACACGGATGTCTGGATTCCGCTGAAAATACCCCGAGATGAACAGGCGCGGCGCAACTATTCCCCATACGCCGGGTATGCAAGGCTGAAGCCCGGGGTCACAGTTGCCGAGGCTCGGGCAGACTGCAAGCGCGTTGCCTCGGAAATTGCAAAAGAAGATCCGAAGAATCACCAGCAGTCTTATACCGCTGTCGTCTACAGCCTGCGCGAATTTGTCATCAAAGAGATTCGCCCGGTTCTCATGCTGCTGTTCAGCGCTGCCGGCCTGCTGCTTCTCATCACTTGCGCGAACGTGGCCGGGCTGCTGGTGGCAAGATCGCTTGGACGAGCTCGCGAAATTGCAGTTCGTGTCGCGCTCGGCGGCGGCCAGGGTCAGCTTGCGTTGCAATTCTTTTTTGAAAGCCTTTTTGTTGCGATTGGCGCGGCCATTCTCGGTATTGCGGCGAGTGTGGCGCTGGTACGACTCATCCTTACTCTAGCCGCCGACTTCATTCCACGCGCCGATCAGATCTCGACCAACTGGCCGGTCGCGCTGTTTGCCGTGGCAATCGCATGTCTTGCGGCATTGCTTTCGTCGCTCGCGCCGCTCTGGCAGGCGGTCCGCACACAACCGAATGAAGTGTTGAACGAAGGCGTGCGATCTTCAGCAGGCGCCAGGAGCCGCAGGCTTTCGCGCTCGCTGGTCGTTGCCGAGATCGCGCTGGCTTTCACACTGTTGTCAGTTAGCGCGCTCTTGCTTTCGCAGCTCGATCAATTGAATCGGGTCTGGCCCGGATTCGATCCGAACCACCTAATCACGTTTCAGCTCACGACCACCGGGGCCCACAGCATGAATGCCAAAGAAAGCTTCGCCTATGAAAACCGTCTGCTGCGCGCAATAGAAGCGATTCCGGGCGTGAGCAGCGCGGCAGTCGCGAATCAGTTGCCGCTGGAGGGTTGCTGCATTACAACCACGCTTTTCGCGGAGGGTCGAGGGCCAAGCCCGGGCGTCGATCATTCGATCGCCTTCGTAGTGGTCAGCCCCGAATATTTTCAAACGATGCGCATTCCGCTCGAGAAAGGCCGCTTTCTCAACGCGCATGATACGAATGAAAACCCGGTTTCGATCGTTATCGACGAAGCGACTGCGAAACGCCTCTGGCCGGATCGCGACCCGATCGGAGCTTTTGCCCGCCTCAGCGCGCCAGATGGCGATCGCGCGCAGGTAATTGGCGTCGCCGGCAACGTTCGCGACGACGGGCTTGACGCCGCAACGCGTCCCGAGCTCTATTTGTTGAACGCGCTTGCTCTGATGGACCCGATGAAATTGGTGGTGCGCTCGAATTTGCCGCCGTCGGGCCTGGTTCCGGCAATTCGCCGCGCTGTTCGGAGCGCCGACCCGGCGCAACCCATCTACAACGTGCACACGATGAAGCAGGTCATGAGCGAGTCGCTGACATTTCAGCGTATCGATTCCACAGTCGTGGGCTTTTTTGCGTGTGCCGCTTTGCTGATGGCCGCGCTCGGTGTGTACGGCATCACTTCGTATTCTGTACGGCAGCGGACCGTGGAAATGGGCACTCGGATGGCTCTCGGCGCGACCGGCCGCGACCTGCTGCGGCTCATTCTGGGCAGCGGATTGAGGATGGCAGGGTCGGGGATTGGGATCGGCGCGCTCGCCGTAATTTTCGCTACCTGGCTGGTTGCCCGGTTTTTCCACCTGCACGATATCGGCGCCCTTCCCTATGTCTGGTCGGTCGCGATCGTGGCTGCGCTGGCGATGTTCGCGTCACTTTTCCCGGCCTGGCGAGCCGCGGCGCTTTCGCCGATGGTGGCGATTCGCAATGACGGCAGACGATATGAATCGGTAGTGTATCCGGCTTCGGAGGATGATCGCCCGGCCGGCTTCGAAGCAGCGCTGCTGACGGAATTCATCGATGCCAGCCGGCGCGCGGATTCGTTTTCGGAAGCGCTTCGGATGGCGCTGACGACGCTGCGGGCGAAAATTCACGCTCAATCGGCGATGCTGCTTGAAAGTGTTTCGGGAGGGGAGTACGGTTGCGTTGCCGTTGTGCCTGAGAATGAGGCCTTTTTCTGCTCGATTCCCGCGAATGGATTCCTGATAAACAGGCTGAAATTTTATCCCGCCCCTCTTGCCTTTACGCCCGGCGATCTCGATTCATCGCTGCGCTGGGCTAAGGAGCAAAAACAACAGCATGTGGCAGAAATCGAGATGTTGCGGCAGATCGATATGCGCCTGGCGGTGGCGCTGCGGACGAAAAACGAGATTCTTGGCCTGTTGTTGTTTGGCCCCCCAATCGATCGCGACGCTTTCAGCGCCAGCGAGAAGCAATTGCTGGCAGCGTGCGCGGATCAATTCGCTTTGATGATCGAAAATGCGCGCCTGACGGAGCGCGTCGTGGAACAGGAAAAGCTGCGCCGGGATGTGGCGCTCGCGGCCGAAGTGCAAAAGCGGCTTTTGCCGCGCGAATCTCCCGAATCCGCGGCGAGTTCGCTCGCAGCATTCACGCTTCCGGTGCGCAGTGTCGGAGGCGACTACTACGATTTCCTGAACGCGGGCGATCATCGCATCGGCATCGCGCTTGCCGATGTGGCGGGAAAAGGCGTCGCTGCGGCGCTAATCATGGCGGTGGTGCACGCTTCGCTCCGCGTCCTGTCAAGCGAAGGGAATATTTCGCTGCCCGAGCTTGCAACCAAAATGAATCGCTTTCTGCACGGTTCAACCGGCTCGAGCAGCTACGCCACGTTCTTCTATGCGCAAATCGACGAACAAAAGCGCCAGCTTCATTATGTGAATGCCGGACACAATCCGCCTTACCTGGTGCGGTCTCTCGAAAATGCTTCCGGAAACGGATCGGGAGCGGATATCGAAGAACTGAAAACGGGCGGCACCATCATCGGCATGTTTCCGTCCGCAAGCTATGAAGAAGCAACTCTAGACCTGCGCTCCGGCGACGTGCTGCTGGCGTTCACGGACGGCGTAACAGAAGCGCTCAACACAAACGAAGAAGAATTCGGAGAAGAGCGCTTGAAGAAGCTTGTCCAGGGTTTGGCTCATTTGCCCGTTCAGGAGATGACGGCGCGCATCTCGCAAGAGATTCGCAAGTGGATTGGCGATGCTCCCCAGCATGACGATATTACGTTTGTGGTGATGAAGGTGAATTGAGGAAAACGCGGGTCTCGTGCCAGCTTATCCGTATGGATGTGCAGATTGAGGAACTCGGAACCAGGCTCGTTTCCCGTGGAGCGGTCTGGTAAAATTCGGGAACTCTTGGCTAAAAAAGGAGTCCTCTATGCCTTCTGTCGTTCTCATCACTGGCGCTAGTAGCGGCATTGGCATGTTGACGGCCGAGACGGCCGCGCGGGCTGGTCATCACGTATATGCCACCATGCGAGATCTCACTACGCGGAATGATCGTTCGAGACAGGCACTGGAGCGGCTTGCTCTTCAACAAAAGCTTTCGTTGCGAACATTGGAAATGGACGTCTCTTCTGCTGATTCCGTAAATCAAGCCGTGAACATATTGATGCGGGAACAAAAACGCATTGACGTGGTCGTGAACAATGCCGGTTTCATGTCGATTGGCTTAGCCGAAGGTTTTACAGAAGAACAAATGTTCGACGCGATGAACGTCAACTTCATGGGGGCTTTCCGCATATCTAGAGCGGTGCTGCCCCATTTCCGCGCGAACCGGGGTGGGCTGCTTATTCATGTAACATCGATCGTGGGTCGTCTTCTCTTCCCTGGCTGCGGGCCCTACTGTGCAAGCTAGTTCGCGCTAGAGGCGCTTGCCGAAATCCTGCATTATGAGTTGGCCGGCACCGGGGTTGAGAGTGTGATCGTGGAGCCCGGGCCATACCCTTCGCATCTCTTAGCCAACAGCCCAGCTCCTGCCGATACTGAGCGAGTGGCCAGTTATGGCGCCTTATCAGCGCTCCGCGACAATTTTTCAGCACACTTTTCGGAACTCTTTGGATCGGCGCACCCACCCTGCACCCAGGACGTTGCAGACGCCATCGTTCGCCTCATCGATTCGCCTGCCGGCGCCAGGCCGCTGCGAACCGTCTGCGGAATGGACTTCGGTGCCGATGCGCTTAACGAGCAAATTGCGCCTGCTCAAGCAGAGGTTCTTCGTGCGCTGGGTATGGAGCAGATGACGCCCGCATTTGCCACCAACATACCGGTAAGTACCTGCCTCAAAACAAATCCTAAGAAGTTTGTCGACAAATTAGCCACTCGCTGCGCCCGCTCATCGGCCCTGAAGGAGGCCTGCGACCGACAGATCTTCATCGATACGCGGCCAGTGAATACCAATTCCGCCACCGATGAAGGAATATTCGGCTCGTTCTTCCGCGGTTGCTTGTTGCAATCGCGGAAACCAGGCCAATGGAACCGCGATTTCGCGCCCATCGGCTAGTCGCACCAGCAAACTCGCTCCATCGGGAAAGCTGACGCTTACGGCGAGCGGTTCCCTCTTAAACGGTGAAGTACTCATTCCATTTCTCCAGAAATAATGATTCGTGCTCGCGGACAAGTGAGTGAAGCTTGTTCAAGGTAAGAGCGTTAAATCCCTTGCTGTAAGCCAGCCGCACTGGATTCAGCCAGAATTTTCCATAGCCGTCTTGTTTTTCCACATGGATGTGGGGCGGTTCTTGCCCCTCATTGCTGAAGAAGAAAAACCGGAAACCCTCCGCGCGAAGCACCGTGGGCATGTTTCGGTTGTATCAGACTGCATCGTTATTGCAAAACCAATACGGGGAAACCGGCTGGTATGAGAAAACCCAACTCGCAGTTTCGGCGGGTTATACACTGCAAGTATGGCCTCCCTTGTTGCGCTACAGGCCACTCCCGTGGCTTTTGATCCTGCCGGATTGGAAGCAAAACAGGAGTCGCTCTTCGCAAACCTCAGAAGTTTGCGCAAGCTGATTGTGGCCTATTCCGGCGGCACGGATTCGGCTTACCTGGCGTGGGCAGCGCACCATGTGCTGGCCGAGGGCGCAATCGCGATCACGGCGGATTCACCTTCGATCCCAGAATCGCACAAGCGCAGTGCGGAACAGTTCGCGCGTGAATGCGGCTTCCGGCACGAATACATTGCGACCTATGAATTCGAGAATCCGGACTACGTCAAAAATGATAAGGATCGCTGCTTTCACTGCAAAGATGAGCTCTTTGTCCGGCTGGAAGCATACGCCAAAGATCGCGGATACGATCACATCATTTACGGAGTGAATCGGGACGATCTGGGTGATTACCGCCCGGGCCAGGGCGCGGCAAAAATGCATGGCGTAAAAGCGCCGCTCGCCGAAGCGGGCTTAACCAAACCGGAAATCCGTGAATTATGCCGGCAAGCCGGATTATCGATCTGGGACCGGCCAGCCGCCGCCTGCCTGAGTTCGCGTGTTCCCTACGGAACGCCAGTGACGGTCGAAACCATCAAAACCATTGAACAGGGCGAGGAAGAGTTGCGCGCCCTGGGCTTCCGGCAATTTCGGGTGCGGTTCCATGGCGAACTGGTTCGCATAGAGATCGCCAAAGACGAACTGGCGGAGGCGCTTACGCCTGAAAATGCTCAGGCATTTAGCGCGATCTTCAAACGGCTTGGGTTTCTCTACGTAACCCTCGATCTCGAAGGCTACCGCCAGGGATCGCTCAACGCGGTGCTTGAGCATCTCGCATAGCGAGATCGCCTTTTTCGGTCCAAAAATCTCGTCCAAAAATCTCTTGCGCGAGGCATATATCTGTAGTAGAGTTGCAAACAGATATAGTAGAACATGCCCGCGCAGAAATTCACTAGACTCGAGCTCCAAATCATGCAAGCGCTGTGGGACCGCGGAACGGCTTCCATTCGCGAGGTTCAGGAGGCATTCCCCGAACAGGACCGGCCCGCGTACACGACCGTTCAGACCACTGTGTACCGGCTTGAGGGCAAGAATGCGGTGCGCCGGGTTAAAAAGATCAGCAACGCTCACATTTTCGAAGCCGTCGTCTCCCGCAACGCGGCGCAGCGCAGATTGATAGACGACCTACTGGCCTTATTCGGCGGACGGATGCAGCCGGTGATGTCGCACCTGGTTCGGTCCGGCAAGCTCACTCTGGACGATGTGAAGGAAGCCGAGAAAGCGCTTCGCAAGCTTCAGCGAAAGGACTCGCCCCAATGATTCCCGCTGATTTGGGTTCAGCGCTGGCGAATCATCTGTGGCAATCGACGCTATTCGCCGCCGTGGCAGGGCTCCTGGCGTTTGCGTTGAGAAAGAACCCTGCGCGGACGCGTCATTGGGTTTGGCTGATTGCGTCGGTGAAGTTCCTCATCCCGTTTTCGCTGCTGATTGCGGTGGGCAGTCGTTTCGGGTGGTCCAGCGGGCCGGCTCTTAGCACGTCTGGATTTTCCGTTGTCGAGCAGGTCGGCCATGCGTTTACAGCGCCAGTCCATGCTTCTCCGGCGGTCATTCATTCCACCGTGTCGGTTCCCATTATTTTGGTTTCGCTCTGGATCAGCGGATTCCTGATTGTCGCGTTCGTCTGGTGGATGCGCTGGCTTCGCGTACGCGCCGCGGTGCGCGCCGCCTCGCCCTTGCCGCTCGAAATGGATGTGCCGGTGCTATCGTCGCCGGCTCTGTTCGAGCCCGGTATCTTCGGCATATTTCGCCCGGCATTGTTGCTGCCGGACGGCAT
>JAICXK010000241.1 GCA_025980435.1 Bryobacteraceae bacterium | reverse complement strand
TTCCTGTTCCTCGATGCGCAACCTTACGAATTTCTCGGCCTCGGGTTGGACCTCGCCGTCGCGCTGTTTATCGTTAAAGCGGCTGGCATATTCGCCCGGGTAATCATAGATCTCGAGCGGCTTGCAGGCATCGAACGGGCATATACTGGACTCGGCCACCTCCAGGTTCTTAGATGGCATCTGGAAATGGAAATCCCGCATGCTGTACTTTCCCGGACGGAGTTCCTGCCTTTCATCCCAGGTGAGAATTGGGCAGTCGGACTCGCCCCAACCGCTGCTTCCGACCAGCCGCGCTTTGGGCTGTTCGGCGCAGGGTTTGTGCGCGGACGATGCATCGCCCAGAACGAGCGTGTGCTTATCCTCCGTGTGCTCGAAAAAATAAAAAATTCCCTCTGATTCCAGTAGCCGGGAGATGAAGTTGAAACTGCTCTCGCGGTACTGAACGCAGTAGTCCAGTTTGGTGTAGGATTTCGTCAGATTGTCTTTGAAGGAGATGACCTGAGAAAAGTGCTGCCCGTATTCATCGAAAAGGCTTTTCACTATCTCGGGAACCGTTTTCGATTGATAGATGCGGCACTTCGAATCCAGACTCAGAAGCCAGAGCCAGGGAACAACGACGGCCTGATAATGATTGAACCGGCTGCCTTCCGAGCTGATTTTGTGAAAGCGGCTGACAATGCCATTGAAGTGGCGCCAGGGTCCCTTTTCGAAGTCGCTGAATACCGAAACCGCGAGCGTAACCGGCGCTCCGATCACTTTTTCCGCGGTGATCTCGCCGGCATTTTCCAAAGTCGAAATCAACTGCAGGTTTATTTCGAAGAGCCCGGAGATGCACTCCGATGCGGAGAAGGATTCGACCAGAAGTACGTCTTCCGCCAAAGGCGTGGTGAGGCGCAGAAGACGATCCCGGCTGGTGAAGGTCTCGAATTGTGCTGCGGTTGAGGCCATCGAAATCCTCCGCATCCGAAGACCCTCCGCAATCTTCGGATGCGACTTGATGCTGTGCACTTTGGCCGCCATTGCTCGCATGCGTGGGAAGGCCAAAGCTCGACACTAAGTGACGGCCGATTCCGGATCGTGACAGGGTGAGGTCATTATCTTTCCCGATAGGCTCTATTCACCTCGAAAGGAAGCCTGGAGGTGGAGAGAGGTTAGTCCTGGCCAAGCAACTAATATTCCAATGGGTTCCTTACGTGGGGCTTCCCGCTCCGCTCTTGTCCTGATTTCCTGCTTGGCCTGCGCTGGGTCGGTCGCGATTGCACAGACCAAGGCTGCGCCCATTTCGCCACGGATCACGGGGGGAATCAGTGAGGCTCACCGCCGCGCGCTTCGCGGCAACACCCATCCACTGGCGAGGGCGGAATTCGATCGGGGCCTCGTTCAGCGGGATCTGCCCATGAACCGGATGCTTTTGGTGTTGAGCCGGAGCCCGCAGCAGGAGGCCGCGCTTCAGGATCTACTCGAAAAACAACATGACGCTTCGTCGCCCCAGTATCATCGCTGGCTGACTCCAGCCGAGTTTGGACAGCGGTTTGGTCCGGCGGAGGCGGACCTGCGGGCCATCACCGGCTGGCTGGAATCTTACGGCATGCAAGTCGCGCGCGTATCGCAGGGCCGAAGCGTGATCGAATTCTCGGGGACAGCGGGCCAGGTGGAAGACGCATTCCGCACGGAGATTCATCGGTATTTCGTCAGCGGCCAGGAGCACTTTGCAAATGCCAGGGACCCCCAGATTCCGGCAGCGCTTGCGCCGGTAGTGGCGGGGATTGCAACGCTGCATAATTTCGATACCCGGCCGCAATCCGTGCTATCGCGAACGACTTTCCAGAAGAATCGCGAGCTGGATGCCGCCAATCCCCAATTTACCTCCGGCAGTGGAGATCATGCGCTCTCGCCCGCCGATTATGCGGTGATCTACAACATCAACCCTGTTTATCAGGCCGGCATCAACGGCGCGGGCGCGACCATCGGCGTGATCGCCCGCAGCAACATCAGACTGCAGGATGTGATCGATTTCCGCCGGAACTTCGGGCTCTCGAACAATGCTCCGCAGATCATCGTGAACGGGCCGGATCCGGGCGATCTGGGCGGAGGAGAAGAAGCAGAAGCGGTATTGGATGCCTCGTGGTCTGGAGCCACTGCGCCCGGCGCGACGGTGAAACTGGTGGTATCCGCATCCACGAACACCACCGATGGCGTACTGCTGTCGGAGGAATACATCATCGATAAGAATCTGGCCGATGTGATGACCGAGAGCTTTGGATCCTGCGAAGCAAACTTCACGCAGGCACAAGCGGCGGTAATCTCCGCGCTGGCGGAACAGGCGGCAGCACAGGGGATCACGTATGCAGTGGCCGCCGGAGATTCAGGGTCCGCGGGCTGCGACGACCCAAATACAGAGACTGAGGCGACAGGGCCACTGTCGGTGAATATTTTGGCATCGACGCCCTACACAACAGCGGTTGGCGGTACCGAATTCTTCGAATGGGACCCTAGCTTCTACTGGAATTCTCACAACAACACCAGCGGCGGTTCAGCGCTCTCTTATATTCCCGAAGAGGTCTGGCACGAAACCTGTTTTTTGAATCAGTGCCCGGTAATTTGGGCCGGCGGCGGCGGAGTGAGCAGGATCTTTTCCAAACCGTCCTGGCAAGCCGGGGTCCCTGGGATTCCCGACGACGGAGCGCGTGATGTTCCTGATATCTCGCTGACCTCGGCCGGCCATGATCCCTACCTGATCTGTCTTGCCGGCTCCTGCCAGGGTAGTTCTGCCGGCCAAATTCGATTTGCCGGCATCGCCGGGACATCGGCGGCAACGCCCGCATTCGCGGGAATTATGGCGCTAGTCAAACAGAAGAGCGGATCAAGACAGGGTGAGGCTAACCATATGCTCTACCGCCTGGCAGCAAGAGAAAGCTTCCCGCAATGCGATGCCGGCGCGTCTGGATTTCCAATAGGCCTTTTGAGTAATTGCATCTTCAATGACGTAACGTCCGGGACGAACCAGGTTCCGGGAATGGTTTTCGGATACGGGGCTGGAACCGGCTACGACCTGGCCACCGGGCTCGGCTCCCTCAACGTGGCGAACCTGGTAAATCAATGGAGCGGCTCGGCTTCGAATATTCTGACCAGTATCGACGTACCGGGGGCGAAGCAGCCGGCCTTCAGCGGATTGGTTCAGTTTGCCGGCTGGGCGTTCAGCAAGACCAGCATCATCCCGACAGTCACCTTTGCCGTGGACGGCATTCCCTATGGGGCGGCGATTTATGGTTCCAGCCGGACAGATGTTTGCAGTGCGTTCCATAATCCGCCTGGCTGTCCCGACGTTGGCTGGAGTTTTCTCCTCGATACGACCATGCTGGCGGACGGCCCTCATAGTCTCGATATCACCGCGATTTCGAGTACAGGACAAAGCTATAGCACAAGCTCCCGCTTTGCGATTTCCAACGGCGCGCCGCCGATGCGTATCTGGATCGATTCGCCGAATACCAAGAGCGGCACACTGAGCGGACCGGCCGTTTTTGCGGGTTGGGCGGTTGACGACTTCACCGCTCTGGACCGTATAAGCATTTCGATTGACGGGGTGCCGCAGGGAGACGCTAGCTACGGAGCATTCCGCGCGGATGTGTGCGCCGTGTATCCCAGCCGGTCGGGATGTCCAAATGTGGGCTGGTCGTTTCCCGTAGACACGAGCCTGCTCTCGGATGGCGTTCACACGCTGGAAGTGGCAGGCACGTCTGTTGGCGGGCGGCACGGCAACACGACCACAACATTCCAGACTTCAAACGCGGCAGCGAGTTCCATCAGGATTTCCGTCGGTCAACCAAACGCGAACAACGCGCCCCTGAGCGGGATTGCCGCACTCGGCGGTTGGGCCGTTGACGACCAGGCTGCGATCGATAACGTGGCAGTTTCCATCGACGGCATTTCTTACGGCAATGCCAGCTATGGCGGTGACCGGCCGGACGTCTGCGCGCTACTTCCCGGACGCGCCGGGTGTCCGAACGTCGGCTGGAACGCTTTGATCGATACCCAACTCCTATCCGACGGCCCGCACACGTTACAGGTGACCGCGATGTCGGCAAGCGGAAAGCGCTCGGCCGCCACGAGGCCGTTCCAAGTGGCCAATCTGGCCGGGAGTTCGATCCGGATTTCCATCGATACTCCGAACTCCAACGGCGGCGCGATAGTCGCTGGGATTATGACCGGTGGCTGGGCGATTGACGACAAGGGTTCGATTGTGCGTGTCGCCGTCTCAATCGATGGCGTTATGCAGGGTGATGCGAGCTACGGAGCGAATCGTGCGGATGTGTGCGCTCACTTCCCCGGGCGCGGCGGCTGCCCGAACGTTGGCTGGAACTTCCCGCTCGATACGACACCTTTATCGAACGGAACACACACGATTGAAGTCACCGCGTACTCGAGCACCGGGGCATACGTTACAACGAGCAGTTCGTTCCAAGTCGCAAATTGGCTATCAAATCCGGCCCGAATCTCAATTGACCGTCCGAATACAGGAACCGGCCCGATTAGCGGGAACGCCAATTTTGGAGGCTGGGCCTTGGACGACTATTCCGCAATTACAAACGTGGCGATCGCGATTGACGGAGCCTCGTATGGAAATGCGCTCTACGGCGCAAGCCGTCCCGATGTGTGCGCCCACCTTCCGGGCCGGTTTGGATGCCCGAACGTGGGTTGGAACTTTGCGATAGATACCACTCTGCTGACGGACGGCATTCATCTGCTCGAAGTAACCACTGCATCGAGCGAGGGCTGGCATTCGACCGCCACGGCTACCTTCACGGTGGCCAACTTGGGTAGTTTCTTTCGAATTGCGATTGACCAGCCAAGTTCCACTGGCGGACCGGTTAGCGGCTTGACGCTGGCAGCAGGGTGGGCAATCGGCGGTCCGTTTCCAATTACCAGCACCCTGCTTTCGATCGATGGCGTCCCTTATGGGAGCGTTCTGTACGGCAATAGCCGCCCGGACGTTTGTAAGTTCTACCCCTACGCGGAGTCCTGCCCGAACGTCGGCTGGAGCTTCCTTCTCGATACGGCCCGATTAGCGAACGGCCCACACAAGCTGAGCGTGGCCGTCGAGTCGTTATTTGGAGGGGGCGGAACGGCTGCGACGTGGTTTACGGTGGGGAATCCGGTTAATTAGACACCGCGACCTGCTTCGCCAGGGCCATCAGGATATGCTGAGTATCCGTGCGACGCGCATCTCTCTTAGCTCTTTTAGCCATTTGTGTTCTGCCGGCGGCGGTCCAGGTCACGCCGCCAACCGGCATCAATGAAGCGATACTTGCTCAGATCCCGCAAAGGATGCAGCATTTCATCGACGGCCAAACCGTCGCCGGCAGCGTCAGCTTAATCGCCCATGGCAACGATGTGATTGAATTTCACGCAGCCGGTATGGCGGACATCGAGGCCGGCCATGTGATGCAGAAGGACACGATCTTTCAGATTATGTCCATGACGAAGCCGGTTACCGCAATCGGGATCATGATGCTGGCTGAAGAAGGAAAGCTGGCATTGCGCGATCCGGTTGAGCAGTATTTACCGGAATTTCGCGGGCAGCGGGTCAGGACGAACGTGGGTCCGGATGCCCGGCGGCTCAGCGTTCCGGATCATCCTGTAACGATCCGCGATTTACTGACGCACACAGCGGGTATCACGGATTCGGCGCCTGCTGCCATCCACGACTATCCACAATTGATGAACGTGCCGCTGGAGGAAGTGGTACGGCAAATTGCTAAAGAACCACTTTTGTTTCAGCCGGGCACACAGTGGAGTTATAGCAGCCCTGGAATCGAAATTCTTGGGCGCTTGATTGAAGTGTGCTCTGGCCAGAAGTATGAGGATTTCATCGCCGAGCGGATTCTGCGGCCGCTCGGGATGAAGGATTCTTTCTTCTTTCCCCCAGCGGACAAAATTGCGCGCATCGCGATGGTGTACGTAAGGAAAGATGGCAAGCTGGTGCGCGCGCCCGCCGGCATTCTGGGCGGCGATCCGGCAAAGTACCGAAACGGAGCGATCTTCCCGGCGCCGGCATGGGGATTGTATTCGACCGCCGAAGATCTGCTGCATCTCTACCGCATGATGCTGAACGAGGGCGTCTACGAAGGCCGCCGCTATCTCTCGCCGTTCTCCGTTCACCTCATGACTGAGTCGCACACCAGCGGGATTCGTCCGGTTGGCTGGATACGAGGCGGCGATTACGGACTCGGATGGGAAGTTGTGACCGAACCGTTCGGCGAACTGACCGGCCATTCCAAGGGAACATACGGCCACAGCGGCGCGTTCGGAACCCAGGGCTGGATCGATCCCCGCAACCATCTGATTTCGATTCTGCTCATTCAACGCGCGGACGGCGGCATCGATGGCTTACGCGACATATTTCAAAACATGGCAGAAGCAAGCCTGGGCAAGTAGGGGAGAAAAATCCCCTTACTTCGTTTTCAGTTTCGTTGCGGCTTGCTTTTGCTGCTCGGCATATTGCTTGATGCTCGGCGGCGCTTCGTTCATCGCCAGCACTTTGTCGGCGGTCGTTATCGCGTCATCGTACTGCCTGTTGTCGACATACGCCTTTGCGAGATGTGCAGTAGATACCGGATTGGGATCTTTCTGGACCGCGGTCTTCAAATTTCCGACCGCATCGGGGAACTTCTTCCTGAGACCTGCCGCGACGCCCAGGGCATCATACGCCTGCCCGCTCAATTCATTTTTGTACTCGGTCCATTTATCTTGCGGGATTCCGGCCGGAGCGTTGTCGGCTGTCTTAAGAAGGTCCAGCACCTTGTTGGCGTAATCATCTACCTTCTTTAAGCTCTGCTCTTTGTCGAGATCATTTTCGCGGGTGTGTTGCGCTATATCTTCCGCCATGATGACCCGCGCCTGCACGTCGTTCGGATTGTTTTGAATGATGCGATCGCCCCAGACAAGAGTCTGGGCATAGTCGCCCTTTTGGGCGGCCGCTTGCATGGCTATATTGAGCAGCACGGGTTTGTAGTCGGTGTCTGTAAAGTTTTCGAGGACGTTGTTCACGGCCTGAATTTCGGCATCGGGATTATGCGCCTGCAGAGCGGTCTTCACTTTCTGCAGCGCTTCTACTTCCTGCCGCGATTTGGGCCTGGGGCCCTGCTGTGACTGTTGCTGGGATTGTTGCTGGGATGGTTGCGCCGGCTGCGCCTGCTGTGATTGTTGCTGGGACGGTTGCGCCGGCTGGGCCGGCTGCTGTTGCGCCAGAAGAGGCGCGGCAGCAAACAGAGCGACGGTAACGAGTTGAGATTTCATGATTTGCTTCTCCTGAGAGGCTTCTGTAACGCTTTGCCTTTTGTTGCAATGTGCTCGGCACGACGAAGCGCGAGTGGGTTCTTGGAGGGAGATCGAGAGCCTAGGGCTAAGGTTTCCACCCAAAGTGGATTCAGCAGATTAAAAAGGCATTAAGAAAACTGTGGGCCAATTTAGCGGGTTAGATCTACATCGGGCAGGGGAGCGGGCATCGCGGCCCGTTTCCAATACTCCTCAATTTCCTCCAAAGGTTTGTTCTTGGTTTCGGGCACGAAGAACCAGGTGAACACGGCTTGGATAAGCGCCATGACAGCGAGAAAAGCAAACGTGATCGCCTTACCGAGTTGGTTAAACGCCAGTGGAAAGAAGAGGACGACCGCGGCATTGGCGACCCATTGCGTAAGGACAGGAACAATCATGGCCGTGCCGCGCAGGTCATTCGGGAAGATTTCGGCAACCAGCGTCCAAAAAACCGGACCGATGCAGGATGAAAAGAACGCCAGGTACGCCAGAATGTAGACGAGAATG
>JAICXK010000184.1 GCA_025980435.1 Bryobacteraceae bacterium | reverse complement strand
GGATTTTCGAAGGTACAAATGAGATCAACCGGCTGCTGATCACGGGTATGCTGCTGAAGCGGGCCGCGCGCGGGCAGCTTGGCCTGATGGCGGCAGCGCAGTCGGGTTTGGCAAATCTGCAGGCCGGAAAGATTGAGGCTGCCGAAGGCGACGAGGAAATGCAACTCGTGCATAACGCCAAGAGCGTCGCGCTGATGATGCTCGGACTGGCGTACCAGCGGTACCAGGCGGAACTTGAAAACCAGCAGGAGGTCTCGATGAGCCTGGCGGACATCATCATGGAGGCGTTCGCAATGGAATCCAGCCTGCTTCGCTCCCGCAAGCTGGCGGCGCGGGGAAAGGCGGCCGCGGCGGACATCTGTGCCGTTTTCTTGCGCGACGCCATGGCCCGCATTGAAGTGTCCGCTCGAAACGTTCTGGGCGGCTGCTCGCTGCCGGAGACAATGCGGGATACGCTGCGGGTCCTGCGGAAATTGGCTGCTTACGATCCCTTAAACACGGTCGCACTGCGGAGGAAGATTGCAGCGCGGGTACTCGCGCGCGAGTCCTACGCCGTCTAATAGAACGGCAGATTTCATGAACGTTCCACTGACCCCAATCCGTTGCCTCTACCGGGGCGTGGACCTGTACGGCAGCAAGGTGGGTGTGGTTTCGGGCGGCTGCCGCTACACCTATGCGCAGTTCGGGGAGCGCTGCGAGCGGCTCGCCGCCGGGCTGCTGGCCGAAGGCGTCGGTCCAGGCGACCGGGTGGCGTTTCTCAGCTTCAACAACAATCAATTGCTGGAAGGCTACTACGGTGCGCCGTTGATTCGGGCCATTGTCATGCCCCTGAATGTGCGGCTGACACCGGCGGAGCTGACAGAGATTCTCAATCACGCTGAACCGCGGATGCTGATCTTCGAGAACGATTTCGCGCCGCTGGTGGAGGCGTTTCACAAACTCTGCCCCAGCATAGAGTGCTACGTGGCGGTCGATACTCCAACGGCCCAGGCCGACCTCACCTATGAGAGTCTTCTTTCCGGGGGCCGGATTGAGCGGCCCGATTTATTTTCATTCGACGAAGAAGATATAGCAGAACTGTTTTACACCAGCGGCAGCACGGGCACGCCCAAGGGTGTCGCGCTTTCGCACCGTACGTTATACCTGCATGCACTTGGCTGCTTGAGCAGCACGCTGGAGTTTTACGACACCGACGTCGCGCTGCACACCATTCCTCTGTTTCACGCCAACGGCTGGGGAACAGCCCAAACCTCCACCATGATGGGACTCAAGCAGGTGATGGTGCGGCGGTTTGACCCCGCCAACGTTCTGCGGCTGATCCAGGATGAGCGGGCCACGAACATGTCGCTCGTTCCCGTGATGGCGAATGCACTGTTGAATTGTGCGGATCTCGGAAAGTACGATACCTCCAGTCTGCGCGAGATCGGATTGGGCGGAGCGGCCTCATCGCCCGAACTGATTGAGCGAATGGAGAAGGCTTTCGGCTGCCGCGTAATTGTCGGTTACGGGCTGACGGAAACGAGCCCAGTGGTCTCCATGTCGCGCACTAAGGGCACCTTCCAGCCCGCGAACGAAGAGGACCGGCTATTCCATCTTTCGATGACGGGCTGGCCGATCGTCGGTAACGAGGTGCGGGTGGTGGACGCGAATATGCAGGACGTGCCCCGCGATATGACGACCATCGGAGAAATCATTGTGCGCGGCGATAACGTGATGGACGGCTATTACAGAGAGCCGGAAGCCACGAAGCACGTGATGACTGGCGGCTGGTTCCACACCGGCGATATGGCCGTGTGGGATGAAGAGACTTATATTCACATAGTCGATCGCAAGAAGGACATCATTGTCAGCGGCGGCGAGAACATTTCCTCCATTGAGCTGGAGAAGGCGATCTTCGCCCATCCTTCGGTGCTGGAATGTGCCGTCGTGGCGGCTCCCGATCCGAAGTGGGGTGAAATCCCGGCGGCCATCGTTGTCCTTAAGCCTGACAGGCAACTGGACAGCGAAAATCTCTTGGCGTTTCTCGAAAAGCGCATCGCGAAATTCAAGCTGCCGAAAATCATCCAGTTTACCCAAAACGCCTTGCCGAAAACGGGCACGGGAAAGATTCTCAAGCGCGAATTACGTGAGAATTTCTGGGCGGGCAAAGAGCGGCGAGTACAAGGAATATAGCCCGCAGAAGATCTGGATCAGGACTCAGGTTAATCCGGGCGGATTCGATCATCGCCCAAAGCTCTTCTTTCATGCCACCTCTCTGAGGAGGGACTATCACGTTCGTGAGTTCAGGGTGCTACTGAGGAACACTGCCGGTCGACTTCATCGCAATCTCAAGGACTCAGTGTGCCGTCAGATGTACAGAACACAACGTATATTCGATTCGCGTCGCCTGGGGCGCTTCAAGGGGTGCGTCGAAGCCGTCGCGTACCGGACCATTTCCGGCTGGGCGAAAAATGTCCGGCATCCCGATGAGCCGATTTTCCTGCAGGTCCAGGTGAACGGGGCGGATGTGGGAGTAAGTGTCGCCGGGCCATTCAACGGTAGCCTTCACCAGACCCCCCTGCGGCGAGAACCGGGCCGATTCGAGTTTTCAATTCCCGACTCGGTTGGCGAAATCGAATCCATCAGAGTTGTCTTAGCCGAAACGCAGCGGGAACTCGCCTGCAGTGTCGATGATCTGGCGCTCGGGAACACGAATCGTGCCGTCCCGAACGAATGGCAATCCGGAAGCAAATACCGGTATCCCTCTTTCTTCCTACTGGGAGCGGCGAAGTGCGGCATGACGCCGCTTCACGCCTACCTGGAGCAACATCCGGAGATCTGCATGTCACGACCGGCGGAGCCGGCTTACTTTGAATCGGAATTCGACCGGCACGGGACCGCGTACTATTTCAACCGCTACTTTTCGCATTGGGCGGGAGAACCGATTGTGGGCGAATCCCGGCACCGCAATCTCTATCTGCCGTACGTTGCCCCGAGGATTTTCGACTACAACCCGGATGCGCGGTTGCTGATCATCCTGCGTAATCCGGTGGAACGCGCCATCTCGCACTGGTGGCACTGGTACTCGCGGGGGAAAGAGACGCTGCGTCTTCGCGAGGCCTTGGCGGCCGATCTGAAGCGAATTGAGGCGGGTTACAGGCTGGAGACTGAGTACGAACAGGCAATCTATAAGCGAACCGCCAGCGAAGACTGCAAGGGAATGCTCCGGACGTATCTGGATTCAGGCTATTACGACGACCAGATCCAGCGGTATCTGGCGCTTTTTCCCAGAGACCGGCTGAAGGTGGTGCTGTTCGAAGATTTTTCGCGGGATCCGCAAGCGGTGCTTCTGGATGCGGGTGATTTCCTTGGGGCCGATCCCCGGCCCATATTCAGGCTTGACCATGCACCCCGAAAGCAAGGACGCAGCGTGCCCGCAAAGCACATCGACAAAGCGACGGTGTCGTGGTTAATCGAACATTTTCGCCCGCACAATCTCCGGCTGGAGGAGATGCTGGAGCAGCGGCTCGACGAGTGGAACACTTCCGATGCTGACGGCTGAGGGCTGATAGCTGATCGCTCACTTCAGCCACTTCACGCTTTTCGGTTCGGCTTCGACACAGCGCATCGTATCCGTGACTCCGGACGCGATATCGGCGCAGGCGTTCTCGGTGCCCGCCCGCACCGCGGCCTGTTTGCTTTTTGCGTTCACCGTCCGGCAGGAAGATTGACCCCGGTACTCCATGCATACCTCGGCGCGAAAGCGCTGGCCGTTGAACGTGGAATAAGCAACCAGCGCGATGAAGCCTGCCACAAAGATCGCGACGACCAAAACGATCTTGTTCAGAGCAGCACCTCGCTGAAGAAGTTTCCCATCTGGCGGTATTTGTTGTAGCGTTGTTCAATTACTGTCTCGGCTCTCATGCCCGATAACTCATCGAGCGCTCGCCTGAGGGTCTCGCCAAGAGAGGCGATGGCGGCATCCGGATCCAGATGCGCGCCTTCGGCGGGTTCGGGAACGATGCCATCGATCAGTTTCATCTCGAGCAGATCGGCGGCGGTCATTCGCAGAGCCGCGGCGGCTTCGGGCGCTTTGCCGGAATCGCGGTAGATGATGGCGGCGCAGCTTTCGGGAGAAATGACGCTGTAATAGGCGTTCTCCAGCATGTAAACGCGGTTGGCGACACCGATGCCCAGTGCCCCTCCGCTTCCACCCTCTCCGATCACGAACGCCACGATCGGGCTACTGAGGCGGGACATTTCGCGCAGGTTGTAGGCGATGGCTTCGGCCTGGCCGCGCTCTTCCGCATCGATGCCCGGATAAGCGCCCGGCGTGTCGATCAGCGTGATGATGGGGCGGTGGAACTTCGCCGCGAGTCGCATCAGCCGCAGCGCCTTTCGATATCCCTCGGGCTTGGGCATCCCGAAATTCCGCAGCAGCTTTTCCTTGGTGTCGCGCCCCTTTTGCTGCGCGATAATCATGACCGGCTTGCCTCCGAAAAAGCCCATGCCGCCCATAATCGATGGGTCATCGCCGAAGTAGCGATCGCCATGCAGCTCTTCGAAACTCGTGATTAAGCCCTGAATGTAATCGCGCGAATGCGGGCGCTTAGGATGGCGTGCAAGCTTTACGCGCCGCCAACTGGGATTATCGACGGGCTGCGTCAGCGCTTCCGTGGTTGCTTCATCCAGGACTGGATCTTCTTCTTCAGCCATGTTCAACCCGCCAAAATCTCCATCGACTCGGGGCCGCAGATGCGCTCGAGTTCCGCCCGGAATTCCCGGTCGGGCCGCACCTTGTTGGATACATCCATGACGACTGAAAAATCGCGCGGCTTCTCCAGCCGTAGGCGCACTTCGGTGGTCCCGCGCTTGCGAACGAAAAGCTGATTCAAGGCCTCCGCCTTTTCCGTCGAAGCCTCGTCCTTCAGCCAGATCCGGATGGAGATCAGCGATGGAAGGTTGAGGCGCGCTTCTTCCAGATTCACCATCTCCTGAATGGAAAGCTTCGGTGGACCGCCTTCCTCCGGAAGCACGGCTGCGCGAATAAACACCGCGGCGTCCTCTTTCAGCACGGAGAGCAGTTCTTCGTAGCGGTTGGCAAACACCATGGCATCCACGGTTCCGCGCCGGTCGTCGAGTTTGAGCGCGGCCCAGTACTTTCCTTCCCGGTTCGTCTTGCGGACGATATTCGTGAGAATGCCGCAAAGCGCCACCGGCGTGTTCTTTTCCAGATCGTCGAGCTTGTCGGTGAAATGCGTCGCGAGATCGGTCACCTTCTCCTGAAAACGGTCCAGCGGATGGCCGGAGACGTAGATTCCCAGCACTTCTTTCTCGCCCGCCAGCTTCTGATCCATTGTCCAGTCCGGCAGTTTAGCGAGCGGATACGCGTTCTTCTGCTCGTCCGCTATAAAGCCGAACAGGCCATGCTGGCCCATCTCGCGGTCGCGTGTCGCGCGCAGGCCCGATTCCAGAGCGCGGTCCAAAGCCTCGGTAAGTTGAGCCCGATTTCCGCTGGTCGAATCGAGCGCGCCTGCCTTGATCAGGCTCTCGATGACGCGCCGGTTTACGTTGCCCAGATTCACCCGCTCGCAGAAGTCATAAATCGACGTGAAAGGCCCGCCAGTTTCGCGGGCGGCTACGATGGCCTCTACGGCTCCCTGGCCTACGTTCTTCACAGCCCCCAGGCCGAACCGAATGGAGTTGCCCGCGGGAGTAAAGTTCAGGTCGCTCTGATTTATATCTGGAGGAAGCACCGGAATGCTCATCTCGCGGCACTCGTTGATGTACTTCACGACCTTATCGGTGCTTCCGGCTTCCGAGGTCAGCAGCGCTGACATAAACTCTACCGAGTAGTGCGCTTTCAGATAAGCGGTTACATAAGCTAGATATGCATACGCGGCCGAGTGCGACTTGTTAAAGCCATAACCGGCGAACTGCTCCATCAGGTCGAATATTTTGGCGATCTTTTTAGCGGGCAGCCCGCGTCCGGTTGCGCCCGCGATGAAGCGCTCGCGCTGCTTTGCCATTTCGGCGGCATTCTTCTTCCCCATGGCACGCCGCAGAATATCGGCATCGCCTAGCGAGTACCCGGCCAGTTTGTTCGAAATCTGCATGACCTGCTCCTGATAGAGGATCACGCCATAGGTTTCCGAAAGAATCTCTTCCAGCTCGGGCAGGTCATAAACAATTGGCTTGCGGCCGTGTTTGCGATCGATGAAATCCGGGATCATCCCGCCCTGGATGGGGCCGGGCCGGTAAAGCGCGTTCAGGGCGCAAAGATCTTCCACGCGGTTCGGCTGATAGCGGCGCAGGATGTCCTGCATTCCCGACGATTCGAACTGGAACACCCCGCTGGTAAAGCCGGTGCTAAAAATTTTCTCGTAAGTTTGCGCATCATCCAGGGGAAGCTCTTCGATGACAATCTTCGTCCCGCGATATTTCTCGATCAGCTTCATGGCGTCATCGATGATGGTCAGCGTGGTGAGGCCGAGGAAGTCCATCTTGAGCAGGCCCAGTTTCTCCAGCCCGACCATGTCGTACTGTGTGACAAGTTCCTGCTTGTTCGTGACGTACAGAGGAACAAGCTCCCGCAGGGGCACGGATGAGATCACTACGCCGGCGGCGTGCATGCCCGCATTGCGGCACACGCCTTCCAGCTTCAGGCTGATATCGAGAACTTCCTTGACGCGCGGCTCCTTCGACGCTACTTCCTTGAGCTCGGGATCCTCAATCGCCTTCTCCAGCTTGATATTAAGTTGCCTGGGAACCAGCTTGGAGATGCGGTCCACCTCGGCAAAGCTCATGTCCAGCACGCGGCCGACGTCCTTTATGGCTGCTTTCGCGGCGAGGGTTCCGAAGGTAATGATCTGCGCGACCTGATCGCGGCCATACTTCTCGGTGACGTACTGGATAACTTCGCCGCGTCCCTTGGTACAGAAATCGATATCGATATCCGGCATGCTGATCCGCTCCGGATTCAGGAATCGCTCGAAGAGCAGGCCGTATTCGAGTGGATCGATATCGGTGATCTCCATGGCATAGCCGACCAGGCTGCCGGCCGCGGAGCCACGTCCCGGTCCGACCGGGATACGTTTCTGCTTCGAAAAGCGAATGAAGTCCCAGACAATGAGGAAGTATCCGGAGAACTTCATCTGCTGGATCATCCGGATCTCGCGCTCCAGGCGCTCGATGTATTCCGGCAGGTCGTGCTTCAGCCGGCCCTGATTGCGAAGCGCTTCGAGACGCGCGCGGCGCTTCTCAAATCCTTCGCGGGCGATGTATGCGAAGTAGCTATCGGCAGTGTGGCCCTCCGGAACATCGAAGCGCGGAAACGGATCTTTGACTTTCTCTAGCTTCACGTGGCAGCGCTGCGCAATGTCCCAGGTCCGATCGAGCGCCTCCTCAACCTCGCCAAACAAGGCCATCATCTCGGCTCGCGACTTCACATAAAAATCGGGCGTGCTGAAACGCATCCGGTTCGCATCCGACATGGTCTTGCCGGTCTGGATGCAGAGCAGAATCTCGTGCGCGCGAACGTCGTCCCGTTCCAGATAATGGGCGTCGTTCGTGACCACCAGCGGAATACCGGTTTCGGAGGATAGGCGGCGAATCTGCGGCATAGCCAGCTTGTCCTGGTCCAGCCCGTGGTCCTGCATCTCCAGGAAGAAGTTGCCTTTGCCGAAGAGATCGGTGTATTCGTTGGCGAGCCGCCGGGCATCTTCGTAGCGGTCCGCCAGAATGGTTTCGTTGATGTCGCCGCGCAGGCAGGCAGACATCGCGATCAAGCCCTTGGAATGCTGCGCAAGCAAGTCTTTGTCTACACGCGGCTTGTAGTAAAAGCCGTCCAGATAACCCGTCGAGACCAGCTTGATAAGGTTCTTGTAGCCTTCCTGCGTTTCACACAGCAGCACGAGATGGTTGTAGCGGTCCGACTCCGAGCGCGTCTTGTGACCCTGCTGCGAAACATACAATTCGCAGCCGATGACTGGATGAATGCCGTGGCCGGCCGCCTCGTTGTAGAACTCGACCGCGCCGAACAGGTTTCCGTGGTCGGTCATCGCAACGGAGGGCATTTTCTGCCGTTGGACGACGCTCATCAGCTTCTTGATGTCGCACGCGCCGTCAAGCAGAGAGTAGTCGGTATGGCAATGGAGGTGAACGAAAGGCCGTTCGGACATGCAAAGTTAATCTTAGTTTAGCGGCAGGTGAGAAGGCTCCGGTGTGGAGCGCCTTTTCCAGGCTTCCGAGCCGAGGTGCAATTTTGCGCCGCTTGGCCTTCTAATTCCGTGGGATAATCGGCGTGGCAAAAAAACAATGAGCCATTACACGAAGGCCCGCGCAGCGGGATATTACAACAGTCTACTGACCGGTGATGAAGCCGATTTTCTGAAGCTCGTAAAGAAATATTCGATCCACCCAGCGGACGACGCCGGCTCAAAGGGAACTGATGTCGCGACCGTAATGGCTGGTCCAACCAGTGCCCGATCCGGACTGCAATCGCAAGCCGGTAAGTTCTACGTACGCCTTGCTCAAATGAATCCCGCAGACAAAGTGGCCTACGTCAGGTTGACGCTAGCCCCTCGCGGGACGAACACAAATGAGGGAGGGGACACCCTTGAAGTAGCTACTTCGACGGTCCCGCTGGCCGGGTACGATCCGGTTTATTATTTGCCTTGGGACATCTCCGGTGCTTCGATCCGAATGACAATTCCGCCCCAAGGGGCCGGCAACAACGACCCCAATGTTTTTATGACTGCTGCGATTAATGGCTGCTCCATTTATTTTCAAGGTACGTCTAACACTCCAACCGTTTACCATAGCGGCGGCACCACAAACTTTGCAAAGGAGCAGATTAATGAAGCGGTCGGCTTCTGGGACGCGCTAATGGATGAGTATCAGGATTATGATCAGCAGAACAACATAAATCTGGGCGCCTTAGCGGGCTCCAGTGTGAACAAAACCCACTACATTACCGACCCAAGTACCCAGAAGACGACGGTAAACGCTTTTACGCAAACGACAATGTATGATTATTCCACGAAGCGGGCCTTAAAATACAAGTCGAAGTTGAAGAAGCAGAATGCGTTGGGCAAACTAACGGTACGGGAATTATTTCCCTGGGCTTGCGTATTAGGCAGGCGGGATGCGAACGGGGACTGGACGTTCTACTTGCAGGAAAACGTGTCAATCCAATACTCGCAAGTTGAGCGATCTTTACCGAATTTATTTGCGGGTAAGAAAATCTTGCGGACGGTCTCGCGTCCGATGATGACGTGGGAAGTGTTCCCCGTGGGAAGAGGACACTACCACTCTCCCTCTGCTCTGCCTTCGATCCTGTAGCAAGAGTGCTTCGATTGAAGCAGGCTGAGCCACTCCCGGTGAAATCAG
The DNA here is from genome assembly GCA_025980435.1 of Bryobacteraceae bacterium. Taxonomy (GTDB): domain Bacteria; phylum Acidobacteriota; class Terriglobia; order Bryobacterales; family Bryobacteraceae; genus Bog-105. Next base: position 329 of record JAICXK010000184.1, on the reverse strand, counting down.
CCCGTTCAGTGGCCAGTGACCGTACTTCCCAGCTTGAATGCCACTCCCGCGCCGCCACAAAATCTTCCTGCTGAGCATTGCCATTGCTGCCGGCGCTGATGTACACGCTCGAACTCATTTAGCCTCCAATCGTCTGCCGGATCAGCCGGAATAATAGCTTAGATTGTACCTTTGAAAGAGGGTGTTTCGCGCCGGCTGCCGATCCGGTAATTTCGGCCCGGGCCGGCAAACGTGCGATGGACTCTAGCATGCGTCGGGGCGCGAGTCGCGTTTCAGCGGTGGACATGTGCGCCACATGTTTGTATGCTTAAGACATGTCGAAGATGATT
>JAICXK010000024.1 GCA_025980435.1 Bryobacteraceae bacterium | reverse complement strand
GGTCCCGTTCAGCATCAGGAATCTGGTGGACGGTGAAGAGCTTCCGTTCGACATATAGTACGATTGCGGAACCGCATTTTGCGGATCGCTGGCGAGCGTCGAACCCGGAGCCAGAAGGGAAACCACGTGATTGCCCGGAGCGACGAGATCCGGCTTGACTACCTCGTCAATAGCGGTTGGACCTTTTGAGCTGTAGCTGGCAATCAGATCGTCGGTGCGCGGATAGGTGCTCATGGCCTTCATGGCGCCTACAGTGACTACATATGGATCGTTACCCGGCGACTCAATCGTGCCATAGCCGTTTGTTCCCATAGAATTGTCGCGTCCATCGTTTCCGGCGGCGGCGACCACCACAATGCCGGCTTTCCAGGCCGCTTCAACCGCCTGGCAAAGCGGGTCTTGCTTATAGCTCTCATAAACCGGGCGGCCGAGGGATAGATTGATAACCCGAATGTTGTAACGCTGCTTTAAGGCGATCGCGCGCTCGATAGCGGCGATTACCGTGCTATCCGAACCCTGGCCGTTCGCATCCAGGACGCGCAGATTGATGATCGAGGCGTTTGGCGCGACACCGGTAAAGGAACGCGTGCAACTGAAGCAATTGGAGCTGACACCGTTCGCTCCGATAATGCCGGCAACGTGGGTACCGTGCCCGTATTGGTCTGTTCCATTCCCTCCGATAAAATCCTGCGTGTACACCACGCGAGAAAGCAATCCGAGGACCTTAAGATCAGGAACAGCATCGACTCCGCTGTCAATCACCGCAACGCCGATTCCGCTACCCGTCAAGTGGGCTTTCCAGGCGGTATTTGCGTTCACCGCGGCGGTGGAATAGTCAAGCTGCCCCGTTAGCGGCCGGTCCGGAGTGATATATGTCACGTTCGGATCGCTTGCAAGCGTCTGTAACGATGATGCCGGAACGGTGTAAACAACCGCATGCAAAACGCTGAATACGAGGTTCACAACACCGCCCAAAAGGTTTACAACGCCGCCAACCACACCACCCAGCAGCCCGCCTAATAGGCCTCCATTTTGGCTGGAAGTAGTCGATGGCATCTGCGAATACTGGACGATCACGCGGACGTTTGAGTTGGGATCCAGGCCCTGCAGATCCGGTGAAATCTTGGAGGAATCGGCGAAGAGGAGCGTCCCGCTCGCCAGAGCTAATGTTAGTACTGCTAGATATTTCTTCATATTCTGAACTTTTCTTTCGCGGTGATTGCCAACGGTTTTGGCGTTCAGGTTCCATATCGGAACACTCCGCCATCGATTTAGCCGCGAAAACCCAGTTAAGTACTAGGAACACCTAATACGTTTCAGAAGAATGGCCGATACAGTTGCTGAAGGCAGGTGGGTCCAGTGCCACCCCGGCTGGACGAACTGTGCGACTCATGACTGCAAGGACGTTGGCTTTCTTCGCCGTAAGCGGCGCCGTTTGCCTGTGCCCTGGAAGGCTGCAGGCCGGCCTGGATCCGGCGAAAGCCATCACCCAATACCTCCACGACTTCTGGACAACCGAGAGCGGGTTGCCTCAGAACTCCGTGCTCGCCATCGCACAAACGCCGGACGGGTATCTGTGGCTCGGCACCGAAGAAGGCCTTTCTCGTTTCGATGGCGCGCGCTTTGTCAATTTCGATAAACGCAACACGCCCGGTTTTCGGAGCAATGAAGTCGACGCCCTTCTGGTGGACCGTCGAGGCGATCTTTGGGTCGGAACCCATGGCGGCGGTCTCGCCCGGCTGAGCCATGGCGTGTTCACGACCTTCTCGAAACAGCAGGGGCTTTCAAATGAGTTCGTCCGGGCGCTCTACGAAGATGAGCGCGGCGATCTCTGGATCGCTACCGATGGGGGAGGGCTGAACCGTTTTCGAAACGGCAAGTTTGAAGCATTTACCCGCAGAGATGGCCTGGCGGACGATGCTGTTTTTAGCCTGTGCGGTGATAGGAAAGGTGGGATCTGGATCGGGACACACGCGGGTTTGAGTCACCGGACAAACGGCCGGTTTGTCAATATGACGAAAAAGGACGGCCTGCCAGGCGACGATATTCGCTCCGTTTATGTAGATCGCGAAGGCGGCCTGTGGGTGGGAACCAGCGGTGCAGGTCTCGCGCATGTCGCCGCGAGCGGAATAACCACCTACACGACGCAGAACGGCTTGTCAGGTAATAGTATTTGGGCGCTGTTCCAGGACAATTCGGGCGCTCTGTGGATTGGCGCCTTAGGAGGGGGGGTCAGCAGATTCTATGGCGGGGAGTTGTCGCATTTCACCACCAGGGAGGGGCTTTCTGGAGATGACGTTTGGACCATTACGCAGGATCGCGAAGGTAGCCTGTGGATCGGCACTTCCGGAGGCGGGCTGAACCGCTTGCGGGATGCGTCCTTTGCAACCTACGGCAAACAGGAAGGACTCTCAAGCGATACTATTCTCGCGGTTTATCAAGATCGTGCAGGGGCGCTCTGGATTGGAACCAGTGACAGCGGCGTAAACCGGCTCCAAAACGGCCAAGTTACAAAGTTTACCGTTCGCAATGGCCTGCCCGACAATCAAGTATTTTCCGTGGTTGAGGACGGACATGGCGATCACTGGTTTGCGACCCGGCGGGGCCTGACCAGGCTTCAGAACGGCCAATTTACTACCTATAACGGCAAGAGCGGGTTACCCAATGAGCTTATCTCGTGTACATATGTGGATAGCAAAGGGGAGCTCTGGGTTGGAACTCGTGAGGGATTAAGTCATTTTGACGGCCATCATTTCACGGCCTACGGTACAAAATATGGCCTCTCTCTCGGTGTGTTCTCCATCTACGAGGATCCGCGGGATCAAACACTCTGGCTCGGCACCGGCGGCGGACTCGCGCATTTTAAAAACGGCCGCTTTCGCATCTTCACGATAAGTGACGGAATGTCCAGCAATGTCGTCCGGGCGATCTTCGGAGATCCGGATGGAACTCTTTGGCTTGGTACGGATGGCGGCGGACTCGACCGCTTCAAGGATGGTAAGTTCACCAGCTTTACAACGCGGAACGGAATTTTCGACGACACGATCTGGCAAGTCCTCGATGATGGTCGCGGAAATCTGTGGATGAGTTCCAATCGCGGGATTTCAGAGGTCGCCAAGAGCCAACTCGATGCCTTCGCGGCGGGCAAGCTTCACCAGATCGCTTCGCGTCATTTCGGTATCGCTGATGGTATGAGGAGCCGTGAGTGCAACGGAGGATTCCAGCCTGCCGGATGGCGGCTGAAAGATGGTCATCTGGCTTTCCCAACGATGAAGGGACTCGCGGTTGTCAATCCGGCCGGGTTGATTACAAACCGGATTCAACCGCACGTTACCGTAGAGCGGGTTCTCATCGACAATCACCCAATCGCTGGAACGGCGCTTGCCAGTGTTGCGCCGGGGAAAGGACAGCTTGAGTTCCAGTACACGGCGACCAGCTTTATCGAGCCGCAAAAGATCCGCTTCAAATATATCCTGCAAGGATTCGATAAAGACTGGACGGATGCCGGCTCGCGGCGCACCGCGTACTACACCAATATTCCGCCCGGAGAATATCAGTTCCTGGTCATTGCGTCTAACTCTGACGGTGTCTGGAGCCGTGCCGCCGGTTCCATCTCGTTCACACTCCGGCCGCATTTCTACCAGACGTGGCCGTTCGACGCGGTGGTCGTGCTTATCATCGTCGGACTCTTCGCGGGCATCTTCCGAATCCGCGTGAGCCGGCTGCGCATCCAGCAAAAAAAGTTGGAAGCCCTGGTTCAGGAGCGGACGGAAGCCTTGAGCGGAAGCGAAAAGAAGTTTCGCCAGCTTGCCGAACACATCCGCGAGGTGTTCTGGATGATGGATCCCCAGACCGGCCGGTTTTTATACGTCAGTCCTGCTTTTGACGAGGTATGGGGCGTTTCTTCCGATCAGGTCCTGCGCGATCCGGACATCTGGTTTCAACCGATTCACGCAGATGACCATGAGATCGTCCGGAACCTGCGCCGGCGGCAGCGCACGGGAGAGCGCGTCGACTGCGAGTATCGGATTGTGGACGCCGGCCGCACCCGCTGGTTATGGGATCGCGCGTTTCCGATTCTCGACAATGCAGGCCGCCTGAATCGAATTGTAGGAGTGGTCGAAGAAATCACGCACAGGAAGGAGGCAGAGCAAGTATTACTCCGTTCTAACGACGAGCTCGAACAGCGAGTCCGCGAACGCACGATAGAGCTGACGCAGGCCAAGGAGACCGCGGAAGATGCGAACCGGGCGAAAAGCGAATTCCTCGCGAATATGAGTCACGAGCTTCGAACCCCGATGAATGGAATTATTGGGATGACAGGTCTCGCGCTGACGTCCGAACTCGAAGCGGAGCGAAAGGAATGTCTCGAGATCGTCCAATTTTCGGCTCATTCGCTGCTCACGATCATAGATGACATACTCGACTTGTCAAAGATCGAGGCGCGCAAACTCAATCTGGAATCGGCCCCGTTCAAACTGCGGGAATGCCTGGAACAAGTGATGGCTCCGCTTTCTTTGAAAGCCGCTGAAAAGGGGCTCGCTCTCAATTTATCTCTCGATTCAGACATGCCCGAAGTCCTTCTGGGCGATTGTATGCGGCTCCGGCAAATTCTTGTCAATCTGGTCGGGAACGCCGTTAAGTTCACTTCTCAGGGTGAGGTTTCCGTTCGCGTACACAATTTAGGCGCGCAAAACCAAAACACGGTGCTGAAATTTTGCGTGAGCGATAGCGGCATTGGAATTCCGAAAGATAAGCAGGCCGTTATCTTCGACGCGTTTACACAGGCGGATGGATCGTCAACACGGGTTTTCGGCGGTACGGGCTTGGGCCTGACGATCAGTTCGCAACTGGTCAGTTTGATGAACGGGAAGATCTGGGTCGAAAGTGAGGCGGGGAAGGGAAGCGATTTCTACTTCACCGCGTGCTTTGACATTCCTGAAGCCGGGTACGCCGGCCCAGCGCCGGGGATTGGTGAAACAGGCGCCTCAGAGCCTGGTTTGGCATCCGCGGCTAACGATGTGTCGTTACACCTTCTTGTAGCCGAGGACAATGCAATCAACCAAAGGTTAGCGACACGGCTGCTCGAGAAATACGGTCACCGCGTTACGGTAGCGGCAGACGGCCGGGAAGCAATCCAGGCTCTGGAGCGGTCCAACTGGCAATTCGATGCCGTGCTCATGGATATTCAAATGCCGGAGATGGACGGGCTTGATGCCACCCGAGAGATTCGAAGAATCGAGTCCGCCAGTGTCGGACATATTCCGATCATTGCCCTGACCGCGCATGCCATGAAGCGCGACCAGGAACGCTGTCTCGCGGCAGGCATGGATCGGCATTTGCCCAAACCGATTCAGACGGAGCGGCTGCTGGCCGTTTTGCGCGAAATCGCGAATCAAAAAGTAAAGCGAGCCGCCTGACGAAGCCGAAACTGCCCTTCGCCCTTCATGCGATCTGCCTTACTGCGCGGCGAGGCCCAGCCGCGCGGCCGTCAATTCCACCTCTTGCTCGGTAGTGAGGGGAAGCTGCACTTGGGCATGCGTGTTCTCTTCAACATCGACGCCCGTTCCTCCCCTCTGCATCTCCTGCAGGAACGCGGGATTCTGCCAAACGCTGTTCCATCGTTCCACAGCGTACGCATAATAATGGCCGGGAGGAACATTCCGTATTGCAAAATTTCCGTTCGACACGGCGCCGGTCAATGTTCCATAGCCGTCGGATGCGACGGTATCGGGCGCAAGCACCACGACGGCCGCTGACGTGCCACCCATAGCATTGTCTTCCTGAATCCGGCCGTCCACTTCGGCAGCGCCGGAACGAATCACTAGTTCGATCTCGCCCGCACCACCGAAGGAGAGATCGAGACCGCTTACCGTAACGTCCTGGCGGTTATAAGAAACTTCCTTCACGTAGGTCCCAGCGGGAGGGTTGTTCACGCGCACCACATATTCGCCCGGTGCGAGATTCTGCACCGCGAAATTTCCCGATTCGTCAACAGCGATGCTCTGAAAGCTTCCCACTATTACCTGGCCGGCCGGCACAAAATTGACCCGAACGCGCGACAGGCGCTGCGGATCGATGCCTTCCGCTTCGACGTGTCCGGTGAGATTGACGGGAGGCGTAAGTGCCAAAACCAATCCGCCCAGATTGCTCGCAGTCACATCGACATCTTGCCGCGCCAGGAGCCGGAAGCCGCCGTGCCGGCGCGAAGCCGTTTCTCCGGGTGCATAGGTTCCGATCAGCCATAAAGTGTAGTTTCCGGGAAGCACGCCTTTCATCTCGAACGTGCCATCCTTTGCTACGTGGCTGCTCGTCCCAAGCACGTTCGAGTCGAGCGTCCCACGGGGAGATAGAAGCACCGTGGCATGCCCGACTGCGCCGTCCGATTGCGCAATTCTGCCGCTGATCTGATAGGTCGCCGCCCGCCTCAACTGGATGTTGGCTTCCGCAACCGGCTGGCCCGGCACAATCTCGAAAGGAGTCGCAGCCTGCACATCCAGGGCGCCCGGATAGAACGTCCGTACGAAGCCGGGATGGCTGGCGGCCTCGATTTCCGTTACTTCTGCTTCCGCAGGGGGGCTGTGTCTGGCTCCGGACTGCCTATCCCGTCCCGCCGGTTCTGCGCTGAGATAATACCGGCCCGGGTTCAGTTCCTGGAGACTGTATTCGCCGGCTGCGTTGGCAGTTGCCGATACACCGCGCCTGAGCTGCAGTCTCCCGCGCATCGCATATGTCGAATAAGCGCGAACTCGCGCACCGGGCACTGGCTGCCCATTCTCATCCAGAACTTTTCCCTGGATTGTCCCTTGCGGATTCAGTTGCACCACCACACCGGTAACCTGCTGTCCGCTGTCTACACTCAGCCGCTCCGCGCGCCATCGGCCCCTGGCTGTTACGAAACCGCTTGCCTCCGCGGAGAGGAAATAATTCCCTTGGGGAACGGATTCAAATCGGAAGATTCCGTCCGTTTGCGACGTGGCTGTCTGCGCCCGCGCGACCGTTCCGCCGCGGCGGCCGAGCGGATAGAGATGCACACCGGCGCCGCCGATGGGCTCACCGGTAATTGCATTTGCGACACGTCCCTCGATTGTCCCGGGAACCCCCGATGAAGGAGTGTTCTGCGCTAGCAGAACCCCAGCGTACACGACGAACAGTAAGAACCGGAAACCCGCGGTCCGGAGGCCAGCCATATCTCCCGCCACTCACCAGCAAAGCACAAAACAAGCCTGTTCCCGATCGTACCGAAACGAACCCGGTCATTCCAAAACGAAACGCCGGGGGTTTCAGAATGGATTCCCGTTGCCCGGGCACGGACCAGCGCTCTTGTATTTTCTACAACTTAGATCAAATCGGATCGCGGCGCAGCGCGTGCGAATACGAGGGCATGAACTTTTGGTTGATCCTCTTCGCCGCGCAGATCGTCGTCACCGTGTTTGCACTCTTCCGCGAATCCGGCAAAGACACCCGCTTCGAAGGCGAAAAGCTGGATTTCCGCAGCTAACGATATATTTGCAAGGGTGCCCCCATCCTTTGCGAAAGTCGCCACTCTCCTTACCACGTTCCCCTTCCTCACCCCGATCCTGTTCGCACAAACCGCTCCGGCTATTCTGAAGTCGCCGGACGGCCGGATCGCTGCAGCGTTCGAAACGGTTGAGAATAAGCAGTCATCCGCCTCGGGGCAGTTGGTCTACTCCATTACCTTTGACGGAAAACCGCTCATCGAGCGCTCGAACCTTTCGCTGACTCTGCAAGGGCAGCGCCCGCTAGGCGCCGCCGTGCGCATCGTGTCACAGACGCCTTCTCAAAACGATTCGACCTATCGCCTTGTGACCGGCAAGGCGAGCACGGTGCGCGATCACTACAACGCGCTTCGTATCGATCTCGCTGAAGGTAGCTTTCCGCACCGCAAACTGGCGATCGAGGCCAGGGCATATGACGATGGATTTGCATTTCGCTACGTCGTGCCCGATCAATCTCCTATTCGGGAGTTCCGCGAAACGCAGGAGGCCACCGAGTTCCGCATCAGCAAAGATGCCATCACCTACGCGCTCGTCCTCCCGCACTACCGGACGATGTACGAAAGCGAGTACATCAAACTGAATGCCAGCGCCTTTGCCAATGCGAACGGGCTCTCCGGAAAGGTCCTCATCGGGCTGCCGTTGCTTATGCAGGTTCCCGGCGTGGGTTGGCTCGCGATAACGGAAGCGAATTTGCGCGGCAACAGTTCCATGTATCTCGTGAATCCTTCGGCGGAGTGGGGCGGCCATGGGTTCGAATCGCGGCTCGCACCCGGCGATGACCCGGAGGTGGCCGTAACGGGCACGCTGCCCCATGACAGCGCCTGGCGCGTTCTGTTGATCGGCGAAGAGCCGGGCAGGTTGATCGAATCGAACATCATCACCAGCTTGAATCCGGAGTCGGAGATCAAGGATACGACCTGGATCCATGCGGGGCTGACCGCCTGGGATTGGTGGAGCGGCAGCATCGGAAGTGACGGCAAACCCGCATTTACTACCGCGACGATGAAATATTACGTCGATTTCGCCGCGAAATCAGGTTTTCCTTACATGCTGGTCGATGCCGGATGGTCCGTGCCCTACGACATTACGAAGATGAACGGCAAGGTGGACATTCCTGAACTGGTGCGCTACGCCGCTGCGAAGAACGTCAAGATCTGGATCTGGCTGGCGTATCGGGATGTCGACAGACAGATGGCCGAGGCTTTTCCGTTATATGAAAAGTGGGGTGTCGCCGGGCTAAAAATCGATTTCGTTGAGCGTGACGATCAACGCGGCATCGACTTTTACTATCGGGCAGCCGAGCAAGCCGCTCAACACCATTTGATGGTGGACTTCCATGGCGCTACCAAGCCTAGCGGAATCAGCCGCACATTTCCGAACGTGCTCGGCTACGAAGCAGTGCTCGGAATGGAGCAATCAAGAGCAGGCGGGCGGGATAATCCTGGGCACCGGGTCACCATCCCGTTCACGCGAATGCTCGCCGGACGCATGGATTACACTCCTGGTGGATTCGACAACGTGACCGAGGCAGATTTTGTCGCGCGCGCACCGCATCCGATGGTGATGGGTACCCGGGCTGCCCAGTTAGCTATGTATGCCATCTATGAGGCGCCCTTTCAAATGGTTTCGGACACACCGAAAGCTTATGCGGACCAGCCCGCCTTCGATTTCATCAAACACGCCCCGGCTACCTGGGATGAAACCCGCGTGCTAAATGGTTCACCGGGTGAGTTCATCACCATGGCGCGTCGAAAAGGCGATGAATGGTTCCTGGGCAGCATGACCAACTGGAGCGAACGTCAACTCGATGTTCCGCTTACCTTCCTCGGAGCGGGACGATACACGGCCGAGATCTACGCCGATGCCCCCGATGCCGGACAGTATCCGAAGTCGGTGCGCATTCACACGCAAACGGTCGATCGCAACAGCAAGCTAAATTTCAAGATGGCCCCGGGTGGAGGCTTCGCGGTTCGCTTTGTTCCGGTGAAATAGCGGATTGCGGAAGATCCTACTCGCTTTCGGCCGACTTCGTCGGGCCTGTATCCGCAGCCCAATCGTCGGGCGGCACGTCATCTATATCTGTCAATCCAAGGCTCCTGTCGGTAGCCGGCACAATCTCGATGCCGTCCTGATCGTGTAGCTCCTCCTTGGGATCGAACTTGTCCGACGTCGCATGCCGAATGGAAGTTGTACCGCCGAAGCTGGTCGGATCCACTGTCGGCATCGCGTCGCCGGAGCCCATCTCGTCCGGCCGGGCTTCATTGTCTCCAGAGGGCAGATTACTTTCACGTCTCACACTCTCTGGACCGTGCCCCTGCGATTCCGTTACGCCGGCCCGGATTCAACAAAGCCGTGGTACAACAAGGGCGGGGCCCGAGACCCCTTGGCTACTTTGTATCTGAAGCCTCAAGCCGCGGCAACGCTCCTAACGATAACGCTGTGCCTGCCGGGTTTGGCTGCGGAAATGGAGCAGCCCCCCACCCCAAGTCCCGCCCGCCAGAAGGAAGTTCTCTCGGCTGTACGCCAGTACGCCGAGCGGTACGTTGAAAACCTCCCAAACTTCATCTGTGAACAAGTGACCCGGCAGTTTGAAGCCGGCAGGAAGCCGAAACACTGGCACAAGGGCGACACTCTCGGTTCCCGGCTCGTATATATTGACGGCCGCGAGCAGCGGACTCTGGAGTTTGTGAACAATCGCCCTATTGGTTCGCATCCGGGGTTCTGGCGACGCCCGCTGGTCACCGAGGGCGAGTTCGGCATGCTCATGGAACGCGTTTTCGGCTCCATTACGGATGCGGACTTTTCCTGGGCCGGCTGGCAGCCTATTGGCGACAAATGGCTTGCGGTTTTCGATTACTCGATCGACAAACAGCATTCCACGCTGAGTCTCACGCTTGGGGACACCGCCAAAGCAACGGTTCCCTATCATGGCTCGATCTATGCGGACCCGTCGACTGGCGCGATCTGGCGGATTACCAGTAACCCGAGCGATATTCCGCCGCAGCTCCAAACCAGGAGCATTGCCACCACAATTGACTACGCCGAGATCGTCATCGGCGGTCAATCGTATCTACTGCCGGATCAGGCCGCCGTCGCGCTCGTCACCCCTTCGAACCACATCCGAAACGAGATCACCTTTACGAACTATCGCAAGTTCGAAGCCGAGTCGCGCATTACTTATACTCCCAGTTCCGAGGGCGTCACAGCGCCGGGCAAGGCAGCCAGCCCCAATGCTCCACCGAACTGAAGCCGCTATTTCCGGCACTAGGAGAATCACCCCAAAACCGCGTGCTACACTGCGCACTTAACTCAGTCAGTTTTTAGATTTTCGCCAACTCGTAGGAGATAGAGTGTACGTGCGTCCTTACGAACTCCTTAGCGCCGCCTTCGGACGTCTTCAACCGTCGACAGAACTGAGAAATCCGATTCTGATCGCCCCTTTCGCGGTAGCCCTCGCAACACTGGCTCGGCTTGCTGTCGATCCGGTGTTAAGGAACGATGGCTCGTATCTGTGTTTTGCCATAGCCGTGGTCATCGCTGCGCTCTACGCCGGAGCCTGGGCCGGGATTGCTGCGATTCTCATAAGCATTCCGATCTGTGATTTTCTGTTTGTCGAGCCCCGCTATACATGGTTCATCCATGACGCTCGTGCGGACTCGATAATGCTGGTGTTATTTGCCGCGCTGGGAATGCTGACAACCTTCATAATCGATCGGCTTCACGACAAGGGAAGGCGGCTTAAGCAATCACTGGTGGATCTCCAACGCAGCGAGTCTCAACTTGAGATGATCGACGCGAACATTCCGGAAGCTCTATTTACTGCGACCGAAGATGGCGTAGCCGAGTACGTGAACGCCTTTTTCGCCAAATATTCGGGCCGGGAAGCGCACAGCTTAATGGGAGTTGGTTGGCTGGATTTGGTCGAACCAGGCGATCGGGATGCATTGCTGGCGGAATTGTCAGGACAGCAGAACGGGAGTGAGCAGTTTGAGCGGATTATCCGGCTTCGTCGCTTCGATGGTACGTACAGGTCATTCAAGTGTCATGCCAGACGAAGAGAGGACTCTAACAACAACCTCAAAAAATGGTTCGGAGTTTGCTCCGATGTCCAAAACGAAGAGACACTTGCCGAGGCCCTGGAGCGCCGCACGCAGCAACTACTCCAGCTAAATCAATCGCTGGAGCGTTTTGCGTACGCAGCCTCTCACGATCTCCAGGAGCCGCTGCGCACAATACGCGCCATGACGGAGCTATTCCTCAGCCGCAAGCGAGGCGAGTTGGACCCGGAATCGACTAAGATTCTTGCATTGGTTGTTAACGGTGCTGACCGCATGAAACGGCTGATCGGCGACATCATGGAGCTGGCTAAGGCAACCAACGCCGCTTCCGACAATGCTTCAGAAGCGAATGTCAATGCTATCGTCGAGTCCGCAGTCGAGAATCTGGGGCAAGCCATCAACGAGAGCAGCGCCAAAATCGCTGTCGATCCGTTGCCAATCGTATGCGCCAATGAGAGCGCACTACTCAGGCTCTTTCAGAACCTCATCGCAAACGCCATAAAATATCGGGATGATACGCCGCCTGAAATCCGCATATCCGCGGAGTTGCGCGACGAAGACTACGTCTTCTCGATCAAGGATAATGGCATCGGCATCGATCCTGCGTATAGTGAGAAGATCTTCGAGCCGTTTCGAAGGCTCCACGGACGTTCACGTTATGAAGGCAGCGGTCTGGGACTCGCCGCCTGCCACCGCATAGTCGAATCATTGAACGGAAAGATATGGGTTGAATCGAAACCCGGCGAAGGCGCGACGTTTTTTTTCACGATTCCGAAGCATGCGAGCCGTGAAGCTATTATGCTGAGCCGTGACTCTCAGCCGACTCCATCGGAGTCCGGGAGAGCAATAGCCGCGCACTCCTGATCACTTCACCACATCACTTCACCACACGCGGCAGGCCTTCACGCGCGCCATTGGTTGTCCCGGCTTGCACCCGAATGCCTCCCCGAACTGTGGAAGGTTCGCAACCACTCCGTTGATGCGGTATTCGTCGGGCGAGTGCGGATCCGTGACGGCGTGCAGGCGCTTACTCTCCGGCCGCTCATCTCCGCAGGCCCATTGGGCCATGCCGACGAAAAAGCGCTGCTCGGGCGTCAGCCCATCGACCGGTTTCAGATCCTGACCAGCTGTGGCGTGCTTCCAGGCGAGGTAGGCGAGTAACGTACCGCCCAGGTCGGCAACGTCTTCTCCCAAAGTCAAACTGCTATTGATGCGGATATCATCGACCGCAATGTACTGGCCATATTGGTTCCGCACACAAGCGACCCGGTCTTCGAATGCCTTCGCGTCCTGGAGTGTCCACCAGTCTCTGAGGTTACCCTGCGCGTCGAACTGCCTGCCTTCGTCATCAAAGCCATGAGTCAGTTCGTGGCCGATCGTCGCGCCCGTATTGCCGTAGTTTGGCGCGGCATCTAATTTCGGATCGAACAACGGCGGCTGCAGGACCCCAGCGGGGAAATTGATGTCGTTCATCTGCGGATCGTAGTACGCATTCACAGTAGGGGGCGTCATGAACCATTCCGTCCGGTCGACCGGGTTTCCGATCTTGTTCAGATCGCGGCGTTCTTCGAATTCCGCAGCTCGTACCACGTTCCCCAGAAAATCGTTTGCCCTAATATTGACTGAGCTGTAGTCCTTCCATTTATCCGGGTAACCGATCTTGTTCACCACGGCGTGGAGCTTTTCGAGCGCCCGCTGCTTGGTTGGCTCGCTCATCCAGGTGAGGTCCTTAATATCGCGCCCCATCTCCTCTTCAATCTGATGCGTCACCTGTAAGGCATCTTGCTTCGTTGCGGGCGAGAACGTGTTGGCTACGAAAACCTGCCCCAGCGCATCCCCCAGTTCGCGATCCACCAGTCGCGTGCACCTCTTCCAGCGCGGCGGCATCTCCTTGACACCTTGCAGATACTTGCTAAAGAAGTCGAAGTGCGCCTCCGCGAAAGTCGACGATAGATACGGCGCCTGTGAATTGACCAGGTGCCAGCGCAGATACGCTCGCCAGGCGGGCAGTTGCTCGCCGCGCAACTCATCGTTCAATTCCTCGAAGAATTTTGGCTCGGTGACATTTACGGTCTGAAACGCCGGCGTTCCTAATGTATTCAGGTATCTGTCCCAGTCAAACCGCGGAACCACCCGCTTCAGGCCGGAGCGCGTGAGCTTATGTTTCAGATTGTATGGGTCGCGCTTCTCAACGCGAGTCAGGGACGCCTTTGCCAAAGCGGTCTCGATCTTCATCACCGCTTGCGCGTCAGCCTGGGCATTGGGTCCCGATTCACCCAGCAGCGCGAACATGTGTTGCACATGCGCGACGTACTTCAGTCGGATCTCCTGGGACTTTGCATCCGTTTTGGTGTAGTAATCGCGGTCGGGAAGCCCCAGGCCGCCGGCCCTCGCCACGGCTATCATCCGGGTTGAATTGTCATAGTCCTGCTCGGCGCCGAAGCCGAACAGAACGCCGCGATCGATGCCGTTCCGGTGTTCGGCCGCGACGTAACCCGCAATGTCGTTGATGGATGTAAGGCCGGCAATCTGCTTCAGCATGGGATTCAGCGGCCCGATTCCGGATTTCTCCACAGCCCCTTCGTCCATGCACGCGTGAAAGAAGTCGCCAATTTTCTGCTCGTTCGCCGAGCGTACGCCGTTCTCTTGTGAAGCCTGCTGCAGCACGCCCCACAAGAAGCGCTCATTTTCATTTGCCAGCTTCGAGTACACGTCCCAGCGAGCCTGGTCCGCGGGAATGGGGTTCAGCTTGTTCCAATTTCCGCAAGCGTACTTGTAGAAATTGGCGCATGGATCCACGGAGCGGTCCATAAATCGGGTTTCCAATACCGGCGTATAGGGCAGAACAGTTAAGGGCGTCTCCTGCGCTAAGAGCAGAGATGGCCCCGCGAGAAGGAGGAACAGCGAACCAAACCGCATGTATTCGATTAGAACCTAAGTGCTTTCGCGTATCCACACAAGATATTTTTCCAAGCCCGCCTCCACTGATACAGCGATTATTTCCGGCGTTTCGTAACTATGAAGTTGTATGATTCGCTGCTGCAGATCCGGAAATCGGTCCCGCATCGTTTTGATGACAAGCAGCGCTTCCTGTGCGGTTTCGATCTGGTTCTGCCACCGGTAAATGCTCTCGACCAGCGGCAGAAGATTGACGCAAGCGGCCAGTCGGGATTCCACCAGGTCGCGCGCAATGCGGCGCGCTTCCTCTACATCGCGGCAAGCGCAGAAAATGACCACTGCCTCGTTCATACGCTTCGATTTTTGCTGGACCTTTCCTCGAAACAAGTTTATAAAGAGATGTAAGGAAGATTATTCGCGATGCTAGGTTCCCTTCTTCGGCCGATTGCGGCGGTCGCGGCTCTTGCCGGTCTGGCGGCCTATGCAACCATCATGTTGCGGGGACCGCAGGGTTTGAGCGCGCTGTCGGAAAAGCGCCAGGAAATCCGCTCCCTGGAGGAACAGAACGCGAATCTGCAGCGGGATATCGACGCGAAGAAGCTGCATATCCAAAAGCTGAAGACGGATCCGAGCACCCAGGAAGTCGAACTCGAGCGCCTCGGATTTGTGCATCGGCACGACACGCAGTTCAAGGTCACCGGTCAGCGTATCGGTTCGGCCGCAGCAACTTCGGGCACTCCGGAGCGCTGAGCGCCCCTGGCCGCATTACGAATCACCTCCGCTATCTGCCGGATGGTGTCTTCGTCCGCCAGCAAAACCCGGTGCGGTAACCAGAAGGCATCCCGTATGCAATCTTTCGCCACCGGGCAAGGCATCACCCGGCAGGCTGCCTCACGATAGGCGGGGTTTTCGTAAAGAGTGTGCGGATAAAAAGGCGTACAGGGGACGCCGCCATCGGACAGGATCCGGCAGAACCCATCTCGTGAAATGGAGCCGCCGAGCCGTCCCAACAGCAGGTAAAACGGGTTCTGCGTCACAGCGGCAGGTTGCTCTTGCCAGGTGATCTGCCGCACCTCATCCAACAGCCCTTTCAGAAGCTTTACATTTGCTGTGCGCCTTGCAATCTGCTCCGGCAGGCGTTCGAACTGCGCCAGCAATACCGCCGCCTGAAACGCCGTAATGCGGAAGTTTGTTCCCACCCGGTAGTGCTCGTAAAAGCTCCTGCCAGCCTGGCGTCCACAGTTGGCGATGGACCGCGCCCGCTCGGCAAAGCCCTCGTCCGAAGTCACCAGCATTCCGCCTTCACCGCTCGAAAGCACTTTTCCATTCTGGAAACTGAAGGATCCTGCGATTCCGAAACTGCCGGCTCGTCTGCCACTCCATTCGGCCCCTTGCGCGTGGGCCGCATCCTCCAGAAGGGCGAGACCGTGCTCGCGGCAGATTTGGTTTAGCTCCTCGATCTCGCACATGGCGCCCCCAAAATGAACCGCGATGACGGCTTTCGTCCTGGGTGTCAGCGCCTCCCGCACTCTCGCCGGATCGACATTGAAGGAGCGCGGCTCGATATCTACGAAAACCGGTGTGGCGCCCACCCGCGAAACCACAGCCGCTGTCGAGACAAACGAAATGGCTGGGACAATGACCTCATCCGTCGGGCCGATTCCCAATACATCCAGCGCAAGCTCCAGTGTCACCGTGCCGTTGAAGGCGCTGATGCCATGTGAGGAATGCTGATATGCCGCGAAGCTCCGTTCGAACTCGTCAATGAAGGGATGGAATCCGCCCCACTGCGGGCTCTCCAGCACCATCCGGAGCAGTTCCGCTTCCCGTTCATCCGCTTGCGGCCAGCAGGGAATATTCATGACTCAAACTGCTCTCAGTTTAGAGCCCGCGGACAAATGGGTTGCGCTGCTTCTCCCGTCCGATCGTGGTGGCTGGGCCATGGCCGGGCACAACAGTCGCGTCCTCCGGGAGTCGGAAAAGCTCCGTTTTGATTGACGCCAGAATCTGCCGCGAGTCGCCTCCCGGCAGATCGGTCCGGCCAATCGAATCCCGGAAAAGCGTATCACCCGCAATCAATTTGTTCTCCTGAGGAATCCAGAGCGACAGGCTGCCTTGCGTGTGACCGGGCGTCGCCAGGACATGAAACTCTGCAGTGCCCAGGCGCAACACCGTTCCCGCATTCGCCGCGACGTCCACTTCCGTCCGCGGCGGCGTCTCTACTCCAAGCCACTGCGCTTGCATATCGAGCGCATCCAGCAGTTCTCGATCTCTCTCGTTCATATAAACGGGCGCGCCGCTCAGTGCCCGCAGTTTGTGCGCTCCCGCAACGTGATCGATATGCGCGTGGGTGATCACAATCGCCTTTACCTTAAGCCTGTGCCGGTCCAGCTCCGCCGTGATCTTTTCAATCTCGTCACCCGGATCAATGACGATCGCCTCACCGCTCTGCTCGTCGCCGAAAATCGAGCAGTTGCACTGCAGGATGCCGACCGGAAGGATCACGTGGATCATGCCTTCATCTTCGCAGCCGTGAGAAGGTCAGCAGGACCACAGTTGGCGTCTATTGAGGCGAAAGCTGGCTGGCCTGCTCGCGCTCGGCGTCCGGCCGGTTCATAGCGAACGCTGCGATGACCTTGTCGCCCTTCAGCCACCACGTGCTGAAACTTGTCGAATTCACATCGCCCTTGTATTCGGTCTTTTCCACGCCGCTCGTATCGCCCCAGAATTCGTACGACAGATCGAACACGTCGGAAAAGAAGTAGGGGATGTTTTTGAACGGTTCGCGATCGCCGGACAAACGCGCGGCCAGGTATTGGCCCTGTTTCACCGCATTATCCCAGTGTTCGACCCGGCGCCGTTTTGCGAAGAGCACGTCCTGGTAATTAGCGAGGTCTCCCGCTGCGTAAACACCTGCCGTCCCGGTCTCCAGGAACTCATTCACGACAACGCCGTTCTCCACTTTGATACCGGCTGCCTGGGCGAGATCCGTTACTGGCGTAACTCCTATACCTGCTACGACCAGGTCGGCATCCAGTTTCTTTCCCGTGGACAGCGAAACAGAACCTTTGCCGATTCCGTCGACTTTAGCGCCGGAAACGAAGTGAACGCCGCGATCCCTGTAGTATTTCTCAAAAAACCGCGACATTTCTGGAGTGAAAAAGTTTTTCCAAACCCGATCTTCCGGAAAGACCATGGTTGTGTCCCGGCCCTGCTGGGCGCTCTGAGATGCCACTTCCATTCCTATAAAGCCGCTGCCAATAACGGCTATTTTCTTCGCGTTTTTTATTGCATCGCGCAGGCGCGCCGAGTCGCTCAGCGACCGGAGGTAGAGTACGTTTTCCTGATTTGCGCCCGGCACGTCGAGTGTGCGCACGCGTGCGCCGGTAGCGAGAGCTAAGTTGCCGAAGCGGAATTCCTGCCCGCCCCGCGCCACCAGTCGTTTGCCGGGAAGGTCGATCCGCTCAATCCGGGTATTCAGATGAACACCGATGCCATGCTCCCGATAGAAGCCTTCCGGGTTGATCAGTACGCTCTGTTCATCATCCTTTCCGGCAAGAAAGCTCTTTGAAAGCGGAGGCCGCTCGTAGGGCAGAGCGTTATCCGCTGAAACTATACCCAACTCGCCCGGTTTGAGACCGCGCCCGGCAAACTCCTTGGCGGCATACCCTGCCACCATGCCGCCGCCTAAGATGATTGTTCGATACTCGTCCACGTCCTGAGCATACATCCACTCCCGTCGGCGCCGTTATACGAAACAGTTCCGGCGCTGGAGCCGTCGTTTCATGTAAGCCTAAGAGCGGGATTTGCTGTTCACTGCTTCTGAATCGCGAACCGAAGGAGGACGGCGTCAGGCAAGCGAAGGCGTTTGACGGAACGGCCGATAGGTGAACCGACGTGTGGAGCAGGGTTCTTGCCGTCTCCCCTGCGGGTGGCGGCTCCGGGAACGGTAAAATCGTTCACCAGGAACAGCTCGGGGAGCCAACACATAGAATGAGATCATCTGTCGGCCGGCTCTGAACCCAATACGTGAGTCTCCTTCATTTCATAACAGCGATTCCTCTGAATGTGCAGCGCGGCAGCGGCTGCTACGTTGGAACCCGAACACTGGTCGAAGCGATTCGCCAGCTTGGCGTCGATGCCCGTATGGTTACGCCGCGCCGCATCCTGCCCGTCTACACTGCCACCCGGCTGCTTTTCAATGAAAGCTTACGCTGGCGCACGTTCGATGGCGATGCCACCATCGGTATTGACGCGGATGGTTACACGGTGGCCGGCAGGCGGAACTCGCTGCCTCACATCGCCTGTATTAAAGGAGTCTTAGGCGATACAGTTCCATTTGAGCGCGGGGGGACGCGGGCCAGCATGACGCTTCAGGCTGCTCTCGAGGCAAAGCATGCGCGGCGCGCAGACCTGGTCATCACGGTGAGCCGCTACTGCGCCGAGCGTATCGCGGATCTTTACGGAGTTGCGGACGCAATCGTAGTACCCGAGTTGATCGATCTGAATCTGTGGAGGAAAGTGTTCCGCGAGAACCCCGGTGTTCCCAATCCGCAGAAGTTCACCGTCCTGTCCGTCTGCCGGTTTTATCCTCGCAAGCGTCTGGATGTGCTGCTCAGCGCTGCCGCTTTGTTGCGGGATCGCATTCCCCAGCTTGAGATTCGAATTGTCGGGAATGGGCCGGAGCGCCAAAAGCTCCAGCGGCTTTGTTCCGATCTGCATCTTGAAGCGACGGTTCGCTGGCTTGGCGACGCCGGCATAGGAACGTTGGCCGCGGAATACAGCGCCGCGGATGTTTTTTGCCTGCCTAGCATCCAGGAAGGTTTCGGTATTGTCTTTCTTGAGGCTATGGCCGCGGGGAAACCCATTGTGGCGTCTCGCGCAGCCGCAGTTCCCGAAGTCGTTCGCAATGGCCTTCTCGTCGAGCCTGAAAATCCGGAAGCGCTGGCCGAAGCAATCGTTCGCCTCTACCACGAGCCTGATCTGCGACATTCTCTGGCGTCAGCCGGGCGGCGCGATGTCGAAGCGTATGCGATGCGCCGCGTCGCTGCGCAGTTTCTGACAGAGGCGGCGAAAGTCGCGCCTGCTGTCAAACTGGCGGAACCTTGCGGAGTCGAGCATGCAACATAAGTGGCCGTGGAAAGGTCTCGTTGCCGGCGCCTTGGCAGGATTGGCGGGTTCATTTGCGATGAGCCAGTTCCATGCTCTTCTGCCAAAGCGAGAAGCACCCTCAACGGAAGAGAGCGAAGATTCGACCGTGAAAGCCGCTTCCGCACTTTCGCAAATCATCCTCTGCCGCGGCCTGACGCCGTGTGAGAAGCAGATCGCAGGTCCTGCCGTGCACTATGCCTTCGGCGCTGGAATGGGCGCCATTTACGGAATGTCGGTTGAGCTGGGACAACCGGCGTGTACCGGGTGGGGATTGCCCTTTGGAGCGGCCCTCTGGCTAGGGGCTCATGTGATCGCCGTACCGGCACTGGGTCTCTCCAAACCGGTTACGCAATCCGCGCCATCGGCGGAAGCCGCTGAATTTTGCGGGCATCTCGTCTACGGAACGGCCGCAGAGGGCCTAAGATATCTCCTGCGGACCCGCGTGCTGCGTTAGGCCTTCGCCGCCGCGCGCGCACCGCTCAGAATCGATCGCAACCTGCGTCCCACGATCAAATCCTCCCCGTCCTCCAGGGTCATCGAGACAATCTCGAGCCGATTCTTAGGCGCTTCGTGCTTGGTTTCCTGGTCACCCTCATGAACCGCGGGAACCATACTTGGGTTGCTGTTTGTCAGAACTTCAATGCGCGGCTGCCCGTCGCGCAGTTTCTGATCGCATTGCGCCACGGTAAGGCCGAGCTTTTGTTCGTCCCAGTCCACCCGCAAGGTGGGATAGCTGTTGCCTTCCTCCGGAACATAGATGTTCGTTGTCACACCCGACACCGTGTTCACCAGCTTCGCGATCCGTTGCACTCGGGCATTCCACTCGCGGTTGAGCGCGTTCACATCCAGTTTTTGCCAGGTTTCAATCGCCGCCAGCATGCCCATGATTTCTTCCTTGCCGACCTTCATCGGACGGCAAACGGCTCCTTCATACGGGTTGTAGTTTTTGAGAGCGGCGTCGATCAGATGCTTCCTGCCGAGCAACACGCCCGCGCATTGCGGTCCGCGCATGCCCTTTCCGCCGCTAAAGCAGTAAAGATCAACACCGAGTTTCGCGTAACGGGACAGGTTTTCGAACGGGGGGATTCCCGCAGCATCATCCAACAAGAGAGGCACTTTGGCGGCGCGGGTGATCGCCAGCGCCTTCACCAGGTTCTCGTCGCGCCAGGTGGTATAAACCATTGCGGTTTGCGAGTGAATGGCAGCCGGCAGTTCCTCCAGCCTTTTCACTACCACCAGCTTGCCTCCCGCTAGCCGTATCGCGCTATCGAAGGCAATTCGTCCGCCTAGCATCACAACTTCGCTCTTGAGCCCGGTGGTGTCCGGCAGACGCCAGATGTTTTCCGGATCGGAGCCGGCAATGCACGCGGCTGTGGCCGCCGCCATGGCTCCGGCGGAGCCCGAGGTGATCATTGCGGATTCAGCGCCGGAGAGAGCCGCCAGTCGCTTTCCAACCGCAGCCTGCAGCTCGAAGAGATCTACAAACTGCCGTGAGGCTGCATCCATCGCTTCGCGAACCTCCGGCATGATGAGCGAACCGCTCAAATAGGTCCAGGTCCCACGCGCGTTTATCAACGGACGCACTCCGATCCGTTCGTAAATATTCGAACTTCGGGTTGTTGCTGCGGCCAGTTTCTGTCCCATTTCCTGCCAGGCGATTGCTCCCAAAACAGGCGCGGCCGCCGCCCACTTCATAAACGTTCGCCGTCTTTCATCGATTCGTGACATAGTACAGATCTAGTCTAATGAAACTCGCTTTAGCTATTTCTTTCCTGTTTGTCTTCGGTCTCAGCGCCGCGGATCGAACCGTCGATCCGACGTTTCTTCACCGCAATCTCGCGATAGCTCAGGCAGAGAAGTCAGACCTCAGCACCAGCACCTGTCATTACAAGCCTCTGTTCGGCGAGGGCGACGGAAACAGGTCGGTCGTTGTTGGCGTGGCGCGCTTCGGTGAAGCCATCATCGATCCGAACGGCGCGTGTGCGGCGGTTCAATATCCGCAGGAAGACCAGGTCTACGTCGTCCTTAAAGGCAGCGGCTCAGTGAAGTACGGAAATGCCGATGTGCCCCTGACAAAAGAGGATTACATTTATCTGCCCAGGACCGTATCGCACACACTCAGCAATTCCTCATCAGCGCCGCTTAATGTCATCGTCATGGGTTTTCGCACCAAAGGCTTTAAGGACGCGCCCATTCCGCAGAAACCCTTGAAAGCCAACATCGAAGAGGTTCGCACCCAGCCGGTCAGCGGGCATCCTGCTTCGGCGCTCTATCGGCTGTTAATGGGCGATCTTGACAGCAAGCGCGACCGCATCGCCGCCGGGCGCGTTCTCACCAGCCTTTTTCTCATGGAGATCGCTCCGGGAGGCACCAACTTTCCCCACCACCATCAGCGTGAAGAGGAGATCTACCTGGTTCTGGATGGTCACGGCGACATGATCGCGGGCGGTGGAACAGACGGAATCGAAGGGCGTCATCCCGCCAAGTCCGGGGATGCCTATTTTTTCAGGCTGAACTGCACAGTTGGATATTACAGCGCCGCGGGTGTGAAGTCCCGTATTCTCGCCGTGCGCTCCTGGTACCCGGGCATGGTAAAGATCGGGATGGAGCACTGACCGTTTAGGCAGGAGCCGGCCCCCAGATGAAGCGTGCGGCACAATAAGGTAATCACATCGTGCCGAGATATTTCAATCTGCTTGACGCTGAGGGATTCCTCCCCGAAGTGCAACGCCTTGTAGGCAGCATCAAAGAGCAGAAAGAGGCTTACGAGCAAGCCGAAACGGAGCTTACGCGCATTTCGCACCGGATTGCAATGGCCGGCGGTATGGTTCCGCCGCGGCAGGAAATTGGCCGCCTTCGATCGGAAAAGGATGCCGCTGCACGGACGCTCAAGAGCGCGGTTGAGCGGATTCAGGAGATCGGCTGCCAGCTTAAAGATGTGGAACTGGGACTGGTGGACTTTCCGACGCTTTACCGGGACCAGGAAGTGTATCTGTGCTGGAAAGCAGGCGAATCCGGGATCCGCTTCTGGCACCATATTGAAGACGGTTATCGCGGCCGGAGAGAGATCGATAGCGAGTTCATCTCTCATCACCGCGGTGAAAGTTGAGTCTCCTGCTAAACTAACGCTCGGATGCTATTGGCGAGGGAATTTGTAGGATATTTGTCTCGGCAACTCGTCAACCGGCTGAGTCCAGCGTTCTTCGAAGTCTCCAATCCGACGGTTGCCGCAGGCGCGATTGCCGAGATCATCGATGAAGAACTTTCGGTTGAGGACAGATTGAATGATGAGGTTCGCGATCTGCTGGACCAGTACAGCGAGTATATGCGGCGTGAGAATGTCTCTTACCAGGAGATGTTTCGAAAGATTAAGAACCAACTGCTCGCACAGCGGAAAGTGATCCGCGCATCGGGACGCGACACGGGCGATTCGATGAAGCTGTCGCGCGATAAGGTCAACGACCTGTCGCACAAAATCGTTTCGGCGCTGCGCAAATCGCGCGAATTCAGGGTTCGAAAGGACCCGAACGAGCTTCGCCTGGCACTGGTTCGGGAAATGACCGACCTCTTGCAGATGGAAGACCGGATCGACCGCGCGGCGCGGCAGAAGATCCGGACCCAGAAGCGCGACATTACCGAAGGCGGCGAAGAGTACGACCTTCTGCACAAGCGCTATTACGCCGAGGAACTCAAAAAACTCGGCATTAATCTGCACAGTTCCTGATCGGGCACCAAGCTTCTTTGTTGGCTCACGCGGACTGGACTTCCCCGGCGATCTGGCTCATTTCGCTTGCCTCCATTGCACTCGTTCTGATTCGCCCCAAAGGACTGGCGGAGGCGTGGTGGGCCGTAATCGGCGCGGCGCTGCTGGTTTTATGCCGGCTGATTTCACCGGCTGCCGCTCTGCATGCGGTGCACAACGGGCTGGATGTTTATCTGTTTCTCATCGGCATGATGGTAATGGCCGAACTCGCCCGTGAGGAGGGCGTCTTCGACTGGATAGCGGGTCACGCGGTTCGCGCCTCCCGCGGCGCGCGCGGCCGTCTGTTTGGTTTGATCTACTGCGCCGGTATCGCCGTAACAGTGTTTCTCTCGAATGATGCGACAGCCGTAGTGCTAACGCCCGCGGTTCTCGCGGCCGTGAAAGCGGCGGAAGCGGAGCCGCTGCCATATTTGCTGATCTGCGCGTTTATCGCGAACGCGGCGAGTTTCGTGCTCCCCATTTCGAATCCTGCCAATCTCGTGGTCTACCGGCAAGGAGTTCCGCCGCTCGGACAGTGGATTTCGACCTTCGGTTTGCCGTCGCTGGTTTCCATCGTTATCACTTTTTTGCTTCTACGAGGCCTGGCGAACAAGCATCTGAAGGGTACTGTGAAGGCCTATATAGAATCAGCGCCGCTCTCTCCCGCTGGAAAACTGACCTTCTGTGGGATTGGGTTTCTGGCGATCGTTTTGATGACCGCCTCGGCGCTGAATCTGGATCTTGGCGCACCCGCCTGCGCGGCGGGATTGTTCGTGGCCTTGATGGTCTCAGTCCGCAATTTTAAGACGGCCAAAGAAATTGCCAAAAACGTTGCATGGAGCGTCATCCCGCTGGTGGCGGGGCTGTTCGTGATTGTGGAAGCGATGAACAGCGCCGGCGCACAGCAGGCAGCCATAGCCGCCCTCCGGGGAATGGAAACGTGGCATCCCCTACAAGCCGCGCTGACCTCCGGATTTGGCATTGCGATCATTTCGAACTTGATGAACAATCTGCCGAGCGGGTTGATCAGCGGTGCGGCGGTCAACTCCGCCGGCGCCGCCGGGCCGCTCCGCGATTCCGTGCTGATTGGCGTCGACCTGGGGCCAAACTTATCGGTCACGGGTTCGTTAGCGACGATCCTGTGGCTGATCGCGATCCGCCGCGAGGGACAGCAGGTCGGATTTTGGAAGTTTCTGCGCTGGGGCGCCGTTGTGATGCCTCCGGCGCTGGCGCTGGCGATCGCCGCTTTGTTGCTGAGCCCGCAGAGCTAATCGGAGGGCGACAAAGGCGAAATCAAAGGCTATTGAAATCGGCTTCCATTGGGCGTAAGATTTCGCCAGGAGACCTAAATACGAACGAGAGGAGTGACTTTCTATGAATTTGATTCTTCACCTGATTGTTTGGGGAATTCTGGTCCTGATCGTGATTGCATTGTTCCTTTACCACAGGTGGCTGGAAAACCACGAGGATCATTACGTTCATCTGCATGGCGATGCGCACGATTCGAGCATCATCACCAGTCAGACGGTGATAGCGAAGCGCCTTGATGCGATTGACAAACTGAAAAACGGGCTGCTAGTGGCGGTGATTTTGTACGCGCTGGCTATAGTGGCTATCGCTGTGTACGTTGCCTGGAATAACCCGGGAATATCCTAAAAGGGAAGCGCCGGTTGTTTTAAACGTGCGACAGGGGCCTGCGGGTGTAAGAACCTTTCAAGTGCCCATAGATCACTCGTAGAATTGCTATAACCGGGACGGAGAAGAACATCCCCGGTATACCGCCGATTTTTTCTCCGGCCAGGACGCCGAACAAGACCAACAGGGGATGAATCTCCACCCCTGCGCTCATCAAATAGGGATTCAGGATGTAATCCTGGAAAACGCGATAACCGGCCCAAAAGACCACGATCCAGATCAGACCGCCGGCGCTGGTGACTCCACAGACAATCAAGATGATGAGGAGCGCGGCCACCGGACCGATCACCGGGATGAACTCGAGAATTCCGGCAGTGCCCGCCAGTAGTAGTTCGTATTGATAGCCCATCAGGCTGAGAAAGATCGCGTAAGCGCAAAATGAGGCGATGGACAGAATCACGAGCGCGCGAATGTAATTTTTTAAAACTCCATGCACATCGTCGAGGATGAGTTCCAGCGTTGTGCGGTCATGGCCGTCATCCACACTGCCCACCAGGGCATGCCGGATATCTCGCCCGTCCTTGAGGAAGAAAAACGACAGGATGGGAATCAGGATCATGGGCAGGATGTATGACACCCCTGAAAGGACGCGCTTGCCGGCTTCCTGAATAAGGGGCACAACCCGGGCTCCGAGGTTTGTGGCCTCGCGGTGAAGGGTAGCGATGATCTGTACGCGAACCGGGTCCAGCCAGTGCGGAAGCGGAATAGTAGCCAGCCTGCCGCTTGCCAGCATCTTCGGCAGGCGGGTGGCGAGGTTGGTTGCCTCCGCGGCCAGTGCGGGGACGAGAGCGAATCCGATTCCGACGATCGCTCCTACCAGAAGAATGTACACGACGCTGAGCGCGAGCGTACGCCGCTTCCGCACAAAATGCTCGATGAGCGAGACGACTGGCAAGAGCATATAGGCGAAGAAGATCGCAGCGGAGAAGACGAGGAGCGTGTCGCGAATCGTGTAGACGATCAGCAGAACCAGGGCGACCAGGAAGACGGTCCAGGCGATCCGCAGCGCCCGGTCATCCATTCCCAACATGACTGTTAGACTAGCAGGTGCTTGAGGTTACCGGCGATTTAGTCGAGAGAAGCTTCAATTAGGCCTGTGGCGCAGGAAATCCAACGAAACATGCGGCATCTCATGGATGAGATCCGTGCGCTCGAACAGCGGATCCGGCTGGGCGGCGGGAACCAGAAGATCGAGAAGCAGCATCGGGAAGGGAAGTGGACGGCCCGCGAGCGGATCGACAAGCTGGTTGATCGCGGAACTCTGTTCCTGGAGGTCGGCCTGCTGGTGGCTTATGACCGGTATGAAGGGCGCGCACCGGCGGCGGGCGTCGTAACGGGTATAGGCGCCATCGAAGGACGGGCTGCGGTGATTGTGGCCAACGACGCGACGGTCAAGGCGGGCGCGTGGTGGCCGGAAACCATTACGAAGATTTTGCGCGCGCAAGAGATCGCCATGCGGAACCGCGCGCCCATTGTTTACCTGGTGGATTCGGCCGGCGTGAATCTGCCGCTGCAGGACGGCATCTTTCCCGGCCAGTACGGGGCCGCACGCATCTTCTATTACAACTCGCTGATGAGGCGCCGGCTGCACATTCCGCAGATATCCGCGGTGATGGGGCCGTGCATCGCAGGCGGGGCGTATCTGCCGGCGTTAAGCGATGTAATCATCATGGTGGACAAGGTCAGCTTTATGGGGCTGGGCGGTCCCAACCTGGTGAAAGGCGCTGTGGGACAGGTAACGGACGCGGAGACGCTCGGCGGGGCCAAAATGCACACTTCGGTGAGCGGTGTCGCGCACTATCGCGCGGCGGATGATGGGGCGTGTCTCGAAATGATCCGACAGCAATTCCGCCAGATGCCTGAGCCGGCGGAGCGGCCGAAGGGACGCGGTCCACTGCGCGATCCGGAAGGTCTCTACGATGTTCTTCCCGCCGATCACCGCCTGCCGTATCACATGGAAGACCTGCTGAGTTGCCTGCTGGATGCAGACGACTTTCTGGAATTTCAGCCGGAATATGCGCCCGAGTTGCTGTGCGCGACGGCCCGGCTGGATGGGCGGACGATAGGCGTGATTGCCAACCGGCGCGGGTTCCTGAAGACGAAGAGCGGGCCGCGGGTGGGAGGAATCGTTTACACGGAATCGGCCCGCAAAGTGGCTTATTTTGTCGAAAATGCGCAGCGGCACGGATTGCCGCTTTTATACGTGCAGGACGTATCGGGCTTTATGGTCGGAGTGGAAGCGGAGACCGGCGGCATTATCCGGGCGGGCGCTGAGATGGTGGAAACAATGGCGTGCGCCACCGTACCGAAAATTGTGCTGACCGTGAACCACGCGAGCGGCGCCGGTTACTACGCGATGGCCGGGCAAGGGTTCGATCCGAATTTCACATTTAGCTGGCCGACGGCGCGGATCGGGGTGATGGAAGGCGATTCCGCGGTGCAGGCGGTTCACGGCCCCGAGTTGGAGAAACTGAAGCAGGCAAACAAGCCCGTGCCGGAAGAAGTTGCAGGAAAAATCGAGAAGACACGCGCCGATTATGACCGCTGGCTGGACGTGCGTAATGCCGCGGCGCGCGGCCATTGCGATGCGATCATCGATCCCATCGAGACCAGGCAAGTGCTTAGCTTCGCGTTCTCGGTCGCAGGCGCGAATCCGGCAGCAGAGCATCTTCCCATTCAATTGCTCGATCCAGGAGCGGCGAATGCACCTGCTCAGTAATACCCACCACCGAGTGTTGCACCTGACTTTGAACCGGCAGGAGAAGCGGAATGCGCTGGATGCCGCTATGTGTTCGGGAATTGTGAATGCGGTCCTCGAGGCGCAGCAGCGCGCCGATGTCGGATGCATTCTGATCAGCGCCAACGGAAGCGTCTTTTGCTCCGGGATGGATCTGGACGAGGCGGTGGGACCGAACGCGGCGCAGTTATCGGCGATACACGACGCGTTATTCACGATTGGCATGACATCTTTGAAGCCGATCGTGGTGTGTGTGGGAGGGGCGGCTCTCGGCGGCGGCCTGGGACTGGCGGCGCAAGGGCACGTCGTAGTGGCGGCGGAAGGAGCGGCTTTCGCACTGACCGAGATCCGGGTGGGCTTGTGGCCATTTCTGGTGTACCGCTCGGTGGAAGCGGCTCTGGGTTCGCGGCGGACACTGGAGTTGAGCTTGACCGGTCAAGTCTTTCACGCGCAAGATGCGCTTGAATGGGGGCTGGTCCACCAGGTTTCTCCGCCGGCGGAAACCATGGAACGGGCCAAAGGTCTTGCGCGCGAGATTGCCAAGGCCAGTCCGTTGGCCATTGCGGCGGGTATGCGGTACGTACGCGAAGCGCGCGGGCGATCTGTGCAAGAGGCGGGCGAACTCGCCGCAGTTCTCCGCGATGAACTGATGGATAGCGAGGATTTTAAAGAAGGAGTGGCGGCTTTCAAGCATAAGCGCGAGCCACGTTGGCCGAGTATGTGATCCCGATTTTTTGTGTATGGATTGCTGCCGCGCTGACAGAATCTCCGCCAAGTTTCTATAAGGACGTCCTCCCGATTCTTCAGACGCATTGCGAGACCTGCCACCGCGAAGGCGAGATGGCGCCGATGCCGCTTGAGACGTATGAACAGGCTCGGCGATACGCGGCCGCGATTCGGCAGGTGACAAAATCACGCGCAATGCCGCCATGGTTCGCCGATCCCTGTTGTGGACGATTCTCGAACGACCCCTCACTGACGGAATCTCAGATCGCGACGCTATCGCGCTGGGCCGATGCACACGCGCCCGCAGGCGATCCGCGCGATGCTCCGTCCCCGGCGCCTTGGACGAAGGGCTGGAATATCGCGCAGCCCGACGCGGTACTCCAAATGCCTGTGGCCAAGGCAATCCCGGCTTCGGGCGATGTGCCCTATCAGTACATCATTCTTCCGACTCGCTTCAAGAAGGATCGCTGGGTGCGGATGTCGGAGATTCGCCCCAGCAACCGTATGGTGGTGCATCACGCGGTCGCATACATTCGCGATCCGAAATCGAACTGGCTGCGCGGCGCGCCGGTGGGCGTGCCGTTCAGCGCCGACGATCTGCCGGCCGGTAAACTGCGGCGGGATGCCATGTGGACCACGAGCGACATTTTGCTGGTCTATGCGCCGGGAAGTTTGCCCGACCAATGGCCTCCCGGCTTCGCTAAGCTCGTGCCGGCCGGATCGGATATTGTGCTGCAGATGCATTACACGACGCACGGGCACAAGACGCAAGACCGCACCAGCGTCGGCCTCGTCTTCGCAAAGGAGCCGCCCCGGAAGCGTGTCTTGACCCTGCAACTCACGAACGACCATTTTCTGATTCCGCCCGGCGATCCGGACCATCGGGTTGAGGTTCACGGTTCACTGCCAAACGATGCTCTTTTACTGAGTTTTTTCCCGCACATGCATCTTCGCGGAAAAACATTCGAGTACAACATCGTGCAACCCGGCGGAAGAGTTCGCACGCTGCTGCGCATTCCGCATTACGATTTCTATTGGCAGCTCAGCTACCGGCTTGCGGAACCGATCCCGCTGAAGGCCGGGACGATCCTGCAGGCGGTCGCGACATTTGACAATTCGAAAAATAATCCTCACAACCCGGACCCAGACTCCGCAGTGACGTGGGGCGAACAGACTTGGGCAGAGATGATGGTGGGTTTCTTCGATGCGGCGGTGGATCCGTCGATCGACAAGCAGCACTTCTTTGTGAGGCCGAAGCGATAATTGGCGGAGCAGCTATCTGATCAGTTTGCGCAAGAGAGCATTCTGCTCTTGGATCTGCCGTAATAGTTCTTTGCAGCAATCGTCGCTGGGGGGCCGCCCGCCATCTCCAGGATGGCTGTCGCCGTTTCCGCCAGGTTGGCCGGAACCCGGATCGTCGGGCTCCCGGCGAGATAGCACGGGCTTATCGCGAACGGCTTCGCGTACGACTTGCTTGCCTTCACGGCTCATGCCGACCGCTCGGAACTTGAAATGGTAGATGCCGGGCGTAAAGGTCTGCGTAAATTGCTGAGCATATTCGCCGTCGTTCGGGCCGCCGTCCATATGTGCGCCGTCGTCGAAGAGTTTGAAAGTAGAAACGCCGCCGCCCGGAGTTGTGGCTTCAACGGTTACGGTACAGCCGATCACCGGAAGACCCGCTTCTGACACCACAGCGGTGAGCAGAATGGGATCGCCGGTGTAGACGGCTGCGGGGGTGACGAAGGGGAGCATTCGAAAATCGCTGCCGACGCCGATCGCGATTCCGTAGAGGATAGGATCTTTGAAATCGTGGCTGCAGTCCCGAGGGAGGAATCCGCGCTGTCTGCCATGGGGATTCGGCGTGCCGCGGCAGACAGTCCCGTCGTGAATGATGACGACGGTCCAGGTCCCTGCATAGCGTTCAGGCTCCTTGAACGGCATTTTGAAATCGACCAGCCGCGCCTGACTCGTGAAACCGGAGCGCAGTTGAAAGCCGGACGGAATCGCAGCCGGATCCACAATTTCCCCTTTAGGCGACACACAGAAGAAGGGGAGGCGGTTGCCCTGGTAATCGTAGATCACGACAAGCGCTTCTACGTCGCCGGCGAGTACTTCGAATTCGATTTCGTGCTTTTCACCGGGCGAGATCCAGTACATAGGGTCAAGCACAGGCTGCGTGCCGACGACGTTCATGAAAATCTCGGTGTAATACTTCTCAATCTCGAAATACTTAAGGCCGGTCAAATCCTGATCGACGTACCTGACGCGGTTGGCATCGCCAGTCAGCGCATTGAGTTGGGACGAATCGACTGAAGAGCCGGGTTTGCCCACCCCGATTGCATACCGGTCGATCCCGCCCGGCCAGGTGACCGGGGCTGTATCGACAGTGTCGTTCACAGTGACGGCCGTGGGAGTGTACATCTTTCCGCCCTTGATGCTGAGCCACGTACCCGCGGGCTCCTCAAAAGCTGTGTTCTCGATGCCGTCCGTTAAAACGATGACAGCCTTGTTTAATGGCGAAGGGTTGCCAGGGTGCGGCTTTTGGACTTCATGAATGCCGAGCATGGCGCCGCCCGCAATCGCGGTGAGGCCGGTGGCGGGGGAAATGCTGGCGCCGATGGTTTGCAGGATATCGCTTTGAGTCGGCGCTGTTGTGGTGGAAACGGCTGTCATTGGTACGACGACATTTCGGTCGTTATTGAAGCGCGCAACGGCCACCCGGTCGTCTAAGTCGGGGCGCAGCAATTGCACGAAGAGCTGGCTGGCCGAGATGGCAGCGTCCATCTTTACGCGTGATCCGAGCGCGTCGTTCATGCTGTCGGAGCGATCCACGACGAGCGCGACGTCCAGCGCCACCGGCGGCGTGATTTCGGCCGTTAGCGGGAAACTCCAGGTCTTGGCCGGCGGGAAATTCGTAGCATTGTGGCCGCTGAGGGTCAGCGTGGCCGTTGCCAGCTTGGGCGCGACGCCGGCGAAGAACGAAACAGCAACGATCGTCTTACCGGAGCCGGCGGCCAGATTGCCGCAGGGGCTCACAGGGTCGACGGTGTAGCCGCGCGTTGCGGGAGGATTGATCACCGATCCATTTGGATCGGGCAGACCGAACAGAGCGGCATCCGCGCCGCTGATGGAGCCTTGAAAGGTGAGGGGCCCGTCGGCCGGATTGCTGACGGTAATGAAGCGGACGGTGCGGAAACCTTGCTGGATTTGACCGAAGCCAATCGGGGCGGTAGGCGGCACAACAATCTCCGCGTTAGCGATACAGCCGTCGCCAAGCAGGTTGATGGTGCTGGGACTGCCCGGCGCGCTGTGACTTACGGCGAACGAGGCAGAGTGCGGGCCTTCAGAAGCCGGGTTGAACTGAATCGTGATGGGGACGGATTGATTGCAGTTCAGGAGCACCGAAAAGCCGGCAACAGAGAAGCCATCGGAAGTTACTCCTCCGGAGCTAACCGCCATGCTTTTATGGCCGGTATTCGTAATGGTGAGCGTCTTTGAAGCGACCTGGCCAACCGGCTGCTTGCCGAAGTTGAACGTAACGGCGCTGAAGCCGATCTTAAAGTCGGCTGCGAGCGCTTGGCCTTTGCAGACGAGTTTATTGTCGCCGTTCGCGGGCGTGGTCGCGACCGGAATGTTTTGTGCATTCCAATTGCCGATAGTGGAAGGACTAAAGGCTATGGTCACGCTTACCTGCTGGCCCGGCGATAAAGTAGCCGGGAGCGTCGGCGACGTGGACTGGACCAGAAAAGGCCCGACGCCCGCGATGGGATTAACGGTGAGGCAATCCGAGCCCATGTTCTTGATCACGAACTGCTTGGTGGGCGGAGTGGATGGGCAGCCCCCAATGAAGACATCGGGAAACGATTGCAAAGACGGTGAGATTGCAGCCTTACCAAGAGGCCGCGGACATACCTGGGTGTGGCTGGCACCCCCCGTGGAATAGTGAATGATCACGTCAGAAGCAGTGGCTTCGCCAACGGTTTGACCCGTCGCGACGATAGGCGATCCCAGCGAGCAGAGCACAACGCCGTTATCGCTGCGGTGAATAGCGACGCTGGTTTGCTGCGTCCCGTCCTGACCATACGCTAGAAATGCCGAGCCGCTTCCCTGGCTTGGATTGACGACGGGCAACGCGACGGCGTTAGAACTTGCGAGTACCGTCAGGATCGAAACCTCGCTCATCGTGTCGAAGTTCACGAGCGAGACGTACCGCGTGCTGGTTCCCGCACCCGTTTCGGCATCGAGGATTACAAGATACTTGTTTCCAAGGACCCCATAGAAGAGGTTGCGGTTCGCTAACTGTGAATGAAACAGGCTAGACGCACCTTTTTGCACCGAGATGCCAGGATTAGGTCCGGATGTGGTGTGAGTTACGGTCTTCCCGTCGAAGCTCTTCGAGGGAGTTGTTTCCCAGGGACTCGCGGTAATGAACAGGCCGACGTCGATAGTGAGAGCGGTACAAGCCATCGGGATCTCCTTGTTGGCGTGTAGTGAGCGTCGTTAAGGAAGCGTAACAGCGAGCGGGCGATAAATACCCATAGGCCACAAAAAACGATGGCCTGCGCCACCGGCTAGTCGAGCGGAGCTTCGTAGCAGCGGCGTTCCGGGGTGCATTGGCCGATATGCACGAAGTGCTCATCGGGACCGGCAGGCCCCATAGTCTTGAGGCACCAGAACGCGGCGCTGGAAGCTACACCGTCCTGCCAGGTTTCAAAATCCGCGGCAAAGTTTCCATAGATCGTCTTGGTTCGCAGACACTGGCATACTTTGGAATCTATCTCCGGTTGAGGGATACTCATACTTCACCTCCAACGGCGCTGCGGTCGCGGCCTCTCAAACCGCCCGCGAACAGCACCGTTCTGTAGATTGCTGTCTGGAAGAGGTCAACTTTGTAGCCGTTGTGAGCAAGCGGCGTGGCCCCCTGCATGGCAGCTTTGCCCGCCTGGCGCGCTAACTGCTCGTCGAGCACTTTTCCATTCAGCACCGTTTCCGCCGCACTCGCGCGCATCGGTGTGGGAGCCGCCGCGCCCAGAACAATGGATGCATTGCGGACCCTGTTT
>JAICXK010000318.1 GCA_025980435.1 Bryobacteraceae bacterium | reverse complement strand
GGACGAGAATCCATCGATCACGCGGGACGTATCCGGCGAAGGAGTGCAGCAGGCGCTGTTGAAGATCCTGGAAGGCACGATCGCCAATGTTCCTCCCCAGGGCGGCCGCAAGCACCCGCACCAGGAATTCACCCCGGTGGATACAACCAATATTCTCTTCATCTGCGGCGGCGCCTTCATCGGATTGGAAAAAGTGATTGCGCGACGCGTGGGGACGAAGTCGATCGGTTTTATTCCGCCGGAGGAGAAGGAGACCTCGCCGCGGCGGGGCCCGAATTCCATCCGGCGCGACACGGACCTGCTGGCGCAGTGCCAGCCCGTGGATCTGATCAAATACGGATTTATACCTGAGTTTATCGGGCGCATGCCGGTTACCGCGGTTCTGGAGGACCTCTCGAAGGAGGCTCTGGTACAGATTCTGACCAAGCCGAAAAACGCCATAATCCGGCAGTATCAGAAGCTATTTGAGTTTGAGAATGTTAAGCTCAAATTTAGCGAAGACGCCCTGGATGCCGTTGCGCAGCTTGCGATGGAACGCAAGGTGGGCGCGCGTGGTCTGCGCATGATCCTGGAAGATCTCATGCTCGACCTGATGTATTATCTCCCCACATTCAAAAAGGTTCGCGAGTTTATCGTGACCAAGGAGATGGTGCTGACGCAGAAGATCAATATGGCTGTGCTCGAAAAGGCGGGCTAGCCGGCCGTTTCTTATCCGAAGAACATTCATTCCCGCCGGGCGCGGCTTCCTTCGGCAATTAAGCTGCAGCATTTCTTTGGTCCCCGCTCACGGGACATTTTCATCGCTTAGAAAGTCACAATGGTTACGACAAAAGACAAAACGGATACAAAGCGATTGCCCATGATGCCCATCCGGGATGTGGTCATCTTTCCGTACATGATGACCCCCTTTGTGGTGGGGCGGGAATCCAGTGTTCGAGCCCTGGACGAGGCGCTACTGGGCGACAAGAAGATTTTCCTGGCTACCCAGCACGACGCATCGGTCGATGAGCCGCGTCCCGACGAGATCTATTCGGTCGGAACAGTCGCCAACATCGTTCAGAGCCTAAAGCAGCCCGACGGGAACATTAAAGTCCTGGTGGAGGGCGTCGAGCGCGGGAAGATCATTTCTGTCAGCGAAGAAGAAGGGTATTTTCGAGCGGTCGTCAAAACCACCAACTACAAGTTGGAAGCGGGCGGGCAGATCGAGGGGCTCACCAGCCGGGTCACCACCTTATTTGAGCAGTATGTCAAGCTCAGCCAGAATCTGAACTACGAAACCATGATCGCGGCGATCCGCGTGGATGATCCCGGCAAGCTGGCGGACACGGTTGGAGCAAACCTGCAGCTTACGATCGAAGAAAAACAGGAGCTGCTTGAGATCTTCGATCCGATTGACCGGCTGACACGCGTAGCCGACCTGCTGGATATCGAAATTGAAAAGCTGAATGTCGATCGAACGATTCAGGGCCGCGTGAAGCGGCAGATGGAACGAGCGCAAAAAGAGTACTACCTGAACGAAAAGATCAAGGCGATTCAGAAGGAGCTCGGGCGCGGGGAAAAGAGCGAATTCGACGAGCTAAAGAAGAAGATCGACGCGGCAGGCATGAGCAAGGATGCGCATGAGAAGGCAATGGCCGAGCTCAAGCGGTTGGAAGGCATGCCCCCCATGTCGGCGGAGTCCACTGTATCGCGCAACTATCTGGACTGGCTGCTGGCCGTGCCGTGGAAGAAGCGCACCAAGGAGATCCGCGATCTGAGGCATGCGGGTCAGGTGCTTGAAGGCGACCATTACGGGCTGGAAAAGATAAAAGAACGGATCCTCGAATTCCTTTCCGTTCGCCGCCTGGTTCAGAATCCGAAGGGTTCCATCCTCTGCTTTGTCGGACCTCCCGGAGTAGGCAAGACCTCTCTCGGAATGTCCATCGCGAAGGCGACCGGGCGTAAATTTGTACGCCTCTCGCTGGGAGGCGTACGGGATGAGGCCGAGATTCGCGGCCACCGGCGCACGTACATCGGCGCGCTTCCTGGGCAGGTGATCCAGATGATGAAAAAGGCGGGGACCAAGAACCCGATCGTCATGCTGGATGAAGTAGACAAGATGTCGATGGATTTCCGGGGCGATCCGTCCGCGGCGCTATTGGAAGTTCTCGATCCGGAACAGAATTACATGTTCATGGATCACTATCTTGACGTAGAGTATGACCTGAGCCAGGTCTTCTTCATCGCAACAGCGAACGTGCTGCACACGATTCCGCCCGCTCTGCAGGACCGCATGGAAGTGATCCGGCTGTCCGGGTATACGGAACTGGAGAAGCTGGAGATCGCGAAGCGATTCCTAGTGGCCAAGCAGCGCAAAGATACGGGGATCAGCGAAGAGCAGCTGGAATTTACCGAGCAGGGTTTGCAGTCGTTGATTCAGTCTTACACGCGTGAAGCCGGTGTTCGAAACCTGGAGCGCGAGATTGGAAACCTATGCCGCAAGGTGGCGCGCAAGGTTGTAGAAGCGCAATCGGCGGCTAGCGAGGAGGCGGCGCTCGAAAACGGCGACGGCCTGGAAGTAATCGAAGAGGAAGCAAAGCCGGAAGAGGCCGGGGGCCCGGCCAAGAAAGGCAAGAAGAAGGCCAAGAAGGAAGAAACGCCGCTGGTTTCAATCGACAAGGTAACCATCAATCCGCGGGTAGTTACGGAAATGTTGGGACCGGCCAAGTTCCGCGATCTCGATCTGGAGAAAACGAACGAGATCGGGGCCACTACCGGGCTGGCCTGGACAGAAGTAGGCGGTTCGATTCTGACGACCGAAGCAGCAGTCATGGAAGGCCGCGGGAAGCTGACGACGACGGGGAAGCTGGGCGACGTGATGCAGGAATCCGCGCAGGCAGCCATGAGTTATGTGCGGTCGCGGGCGCAATACCTGGGCTTGCCGAAGGATTTCTACCGGCACCTGGATATTCACGTACACGTGCCCGAAGGCGCGATTCCAAAAGACGGGCCTTCGGCCGGCATCACGATCGGCACCAGCATCTGCAGCGCGCTAACGGGGATCCCGGTTCGGTGCGACCTGGCAATGACGGGCGAAATCACCGTGCGGGGCCGCGTGCTTCCGATCGGCGGTCTCAAGGAGAAGCTTCTGGCGGCTCACCGGCAGGGGATTTTCGAGGTCGTGCTGCCGCTGGATAACGAAAAGGATTTGGCGGATATTCCCGAGAATATTCGCAAGGAGATGAAACTTCACTTCGTCATGAATATGGATGAAGTGTTGAAGATCGCACTGGAGCGGGAGATTGTGGCGCTGCCGCTGGCGCCGACCGCAACCGCAGCCGATCTGTCCGGGCGGCCGGCGGAAGACAACCTGACACACTGAAGCCCGGCTTCGGAAAGTCTGGATACCGCTCCCGAGAGTGAAACGCCGTGGTGGGAACTGAAGCAGCCGCAAGCCTGATCATCAGCGCAGCGCGCCCGCAGCAGTTTCCGCCTGAAAATCACCCGGACGGCCCGTTGGAGATCGCCTTTCTGGGGCGAAGCAACGTGGGCAAATCGAGTTTATTGAATGCGGTTGTGCGTCAACCCGGGCTGGCGTTTACCAGCTCCCGCCCGGGCTGCACACAGCTCATCAACTTTTTCCGGATCGGGGAGGATCTGAGTTTTGTCGATCTTCCCGGGTACGGGTATGCGCAGGTTCCGCTGGAAGAGCGTGCGCGCTGGAAAGCGCTGATCGAAAGCTATTTACTAGAACGGCAAAACCTTGCGTTATCGTTCCTGCTCATCGATGCCAGGCGTGGGTGGATGGAAATGGACCTGGAACTGAAAGCCTGGCTGGAGTTCCACAACCGTCGCTACCGGGTGATTGCCACCAAGGTCGACAAACTGAAAAGTAACAACCAATTGAAAGCCGCTCTGGCCGCAATCCAAAGGATCACCCCGGAGGAGCCGCCAGTTGCGTTCTCGGCCATCGATGGCCGGGGAGTGAGGGAAATTTGGCAAACAATCTCGAAGATCAAGAATCAGCAGTAGCCCGCGCGGCTGCCTCCGAAGGCCAGCCCACCGAGAAGCCACAAGAAACAGACGGCGAAGGCAAACCTGCAACCGAAACAGTAGAGGCAAAGGCGGGTGAAGCCGAACAGAAGATGGCGGAACCGCGCGCCGAACGTCCGGCAAACCGCGTCCGGGCGCAGGGGGAGGCCAGAGGGAACGGCAGGCCCGGAGGGGATGGTCCGCGCAAAACGGCGCCGGAGGCCAGGCCGCCCGCTGGAGAAGTCCGAGCCGCCGAGAACACCGCGGGGACGGCGCCTGTCCAGGCGAACCCTGCCGCCGCTCAGCAACAACCGAGCGCACCACCGCAAGCGATCACCTCGCAGGGTCCGCAACACGGGCAACGCCGCGGACGGCACTCCATAGGGAATACCGGCGCCCAAGTCGGGCGTAATGGAACCACTACGCTCGATCTTGTCGAGCTGAAAGATATGAGCATTCAGGCGCTCAATCAGATCGCGAAGGATCTGGGCGTACCCGGCGCGGCCGGCTTGCGCAAGCAGGAACTCATCTTCAAGATTCTGCAAACACAAGCGGAAAAGAGCGGGCTGATCTTCTCCGAAGGCGTGCTGGAATGCCTGCCGGACGGCTTCGGGTTCCTGCGCGCGCCTGAATATAATTACCTGCCCGGGCCCGACGACGTATATGTTTCGCCTTCCCAGATTCGCCGCTTCGACCTGCGCACCGGGGACACGGTCTCCGGCCAGATTCGTCCGCCCAAAGAAGGCGAACGCTATTTCGCGCTGATTAAGGTTGATGCGATCAACTTTGAGCCGCCCGAGGAATCGCGCAACAAAATCTTCTTCGACAACCTTACGCCGCTCTATCCGGATGAGCGGCTGAAGCTGGAGACTTCGCGCGACAACTTCTCCGGCCGCGTGATGGATCTGCTGACGCCGCTTGGCAAAGGCCAGCGGGGATTGATTGTCGCTCCTCCGCGAACCGGTAAGACGATGCTGCTGCAAAGCATCGCCAACTCGGTTACGACCAACCATCCCGAAATCAACCTGATTGTTTTGCTGATCGACGAGCGTCCGGAGGAAGTGACGGATATGCAGCGGTCGGTGCGGGGCGAAGTGATCAGCTCCACCTTCGATGAACCGGCCTCGCGCCACGTTCAGGTGGCCGAGATGGTGATCGAAAAGGCCAAGCGCCTGGTGGAACATAAACGCGATGTGGTGATTCTGCTCGACTCGATCACGCGCCTCGCACGAGCTTACAATACCGTCGTGCCGCCTTCGGGCAAGGTGCTTTCGGGCGGCGTGGATTCGAATGCGCT
>JAICXK010000147.1 GCA_025980435.1 Bryobacteraceae bacterium | reverse complement strand
TGCTTCCAGGTTGCGGGCCTCTTTCTTTCTGTGCATTTTCCTCAGGAGCATAGCGTAGTCGGTGAGCACCGTGGCGAAATCCCGATGTGCCGTACCCAGCGATCGTTCCGTGATCTTGAGGGAACGCAGATAAAGCGGCTCGGCTTCTTGGTATCGGCCCTGGGCGTAGTACATTTCCGCAAGATTATTCAGCGTCCGGGAAACGAACAGATGCTCTGGGCCTAGCGTTCGTTGTTCCATCGAAAGGGCACGCAAGTAAAGCGACTCGGCTTCTCGATACTGGTGCTTGGCCCGTTGCACCGCCGCGAGATTGTTGAGCACTACCGCGATTTGTGGATCTCCGGGCCGCAAGCACTTCTCAGATATTGCCGCCGCGCGCCTCAGCAATATATCTGCATCGTCCCATCGCGACTCCCGGTAGTAAACCATACCCAGCTCGATCGAGGCCAGAGCGACGCCAGGGCTCTCGGAACCAAGTGCCGTATTCCAAACGCGAATCACTTTGGTTAGAAGTTCTTCGGCCTTGCCGTACTGTCGTTCGGCGGAATAAAGCTCCGCGAGTCGGTACCAGATCCGGGCAGTCTCCGGATGCTCACGCCCCAGACTTTTCTCGAGTATCGACAGAGCGCGCCGGTAAAACTCCTGAGCCTCGCTAGAACGGCCCAGGACAAAGCACAAAGAGGCGAGGCTACTCACATTTCCGGCCAGAGCCAAATCATCAGAGCTCTTCGATGTCTCGCGAATTGCGAGCTCCTGCCGGTAAATGGATTCCGATTCTGCATAGTGACCACGCCCGAATTGGATTGTCGCCAGCGTGTCCAAGCTACCCGCCATTCCCAGTTCATCGCCAGGCAGACGGCGCGATTGAAGATCGAGGGCTCGCCGGCACAGCGGCTCGGCTTTGTCATATTCTCCCTGGAGCGAGTAGCATCTGGCGAGATTTGCCACCGCTCTAGCGCGGTGTACCTGGTCTGGCGATCCTTCCAAAATTGCGACCGCGCGAACGAAAAGTCTCTCGCCCTCTGGATACTGCGCCCGGAGTAAAAGCAGGTTTGCGAGTTCATCCAAACTCTCTGCCAGTGGGCCAGATTGTCCCAAGCGCTCGGTTGTTGCTACCGCATTTCGAAGAGTAAGAGTAGCCTCTGAGTAGTGTCCTTGCTTTTCTAGTTGATGTGCCTGCGAGATCAACTGCTTCCAACCGTTGCTTGGAACTGTTGCGGCAGCCAATAACTCACGATTTTCAGTGTTCTGCTCTTGGCTTCCGGAGGCGCGCAGCATGATTCGCGGACCGATTTGGGTGGCACAAACTAAACGGATGGCCAATGCCATGGCAGAAGCTATCTTCAACAACTTCATACATACCTGCCTGCTCGCTATGACTTGCGATAAGTCAGACACGCGACTGATCAATAGAACCACCACGTGCGGCAG
Organism: Bryobacteraceae bacterium; assembly: GCA_025980435.1. Classification (GTDB taxonomy): domain Bacteria; phylum Acidobacteriota; class Terriglobia; order Bryobacterales; family Bryobacteraceae; genus Bog-105. Next base: position 10,220 of record JAICXK010000147.1, on the reverse strand, counting down.
CGCGCATAGTAAAAAAGCGACGGCGGCATTATTTAATGCGGCTTCGTATCCGGGCGCGGCTCAGCTAGCAAGCTTCCATATTCGCGGCGCTTTACTGAACCACGAGCGAGAGCGTGTAGTATGGCGCGAGATTTCTTTACAGGGCCTTGCGCGCTTCAGTTTCGAGCTTTAGGCGAACTGCGACGCATGGGCATGCAAAGCCCTCAGCGCGACAGAACACCACTGACGAGTGCCGGAGGGCGGACGTCCCCCATTTCGGTGAGCAGCGCTGTTGGGGTGGTACGTCCGAGTTTTTCGAAGTCGTGAATCATGTGCATTTGATCGTAGTATCCAAACGTATGGGCGATATCTAGCCACGTCCGCTTCGGAGAGGCGAGTTTGGCGTCAAGCGCAGCTTGAAAGCGAGCAATGCGAGCAAAAGCTTTCGGTGAGGCGCCGATCTCTCGTTCGAACCGCCGCTCAAATTGCCGCAGACCGAGCGAGTGTGAATCGGCGAGCGTGGCAATGTGAACGCATCCGTGCCGATGGAAAAGGAGGTTCGCAGCAGCCGTGATTCTGTCCTGCGCCATCGCCGATGCGGCGCGCTGTAGTAGAAACTCTTCTACTATGCTGACGCGCTGCTCGAAGGCGGACAGGCCACCGAGTCGGTTCCACAGTGATCGCGTGCAGGAGCCCATAACCGAATTAGCATCCGCGATGCAATTTGTGATCTCGCGGATCGGAACCTTAAAAAGCAGCGACCAACCTGCGGGCTGAAAGAAAATCGCGAATGACTCTACTCCCGGCGATAAATACATGTAGCCGGGGAAAGCAGTTTGTGCGCCACCGATCCAGGCTGCGGCGCCAGAGATGTCGCATTCTCGATGGCGCACACCGGGTAAGATTCCGAGCTCGAAATTCAAAACCTGCTCCAATTGAGCTGGTACACATTCGACCAGAGCGGGATCGTCTGCGTTAACAACTCTCTGGGCGTAAGCGCGGACGTAGAGGCTAAGCTCCGGACGAGGATACCTGCTTACCAGGGTTTGCATTGAATTGAACCTGGCCCAGTCCGCACCTAACATCACCATGCCTGGAAGCTGGCGGAGAACAGATGCAGGATCAAATTATAGCTCGGCTGTAGGCAGGCAAGCTAGTCGTTTTATACTAGGATTTGGCCTGGCGGCGTTGGAGAGCGAGACGGACGATTCCCCGTTGGCCACTAGATCGACCAGAGTAATCGCCCAAGTAATTCAAGTGCGCACAACGGGCACCAAACACCCTGTACCCGCGCCTGCTACCCTCTGTTTTTGCTTTGACCGCATCCTTACTTGAATTTCAAAATGTGTTTGTGCAGCGCGGGGCACGGCTGGCGCTGAACGGTTTATCTCTGACCGTGCAGGCAGGCGAGCATGTTGCGATTCTCGGACCCAACGGCAGCGGCAAGTCGACGCTTATCAAAACGATTACCCGCGAATGCTATCCGCTGCTCCGGCCGGAGACCTGCTTGCGTATTCTGGGGCAGCAGAACTGGAACATCTTCGATCTGCGCGCGCACCTTGGCGTGGTCAGCAATGATTTGATGGCGCAGTGTACGCGCGACATTACCGGACGCGAACTGGTGCTTTCCGGCTTCTTCGGTTCGGTGGGCGTTTGGCCGAATCATCATGTCACCCCGGAAATGGAGCGAACGACGCAAGAAGCGATGCGGCGTCTGGAGGTGTCGCACCTGGCGGGCAGATGGCTCGACGAGCTGTCGTCCGGCGAAGCGCGGCGGCTCCTGATCGCCCGATCGCTGATTCACAATCCGGCGACGCTGCTGCTGGACGAGCCGACTACCAGCCTGGATTTGGTGGCGCTGCACGAGGTCCGAACGCAGCTTCGCGCTCTGGCTCAAAGCGGAGTCGGGCTGCTGCTGGTGACGCATCATCTCGATGACATCATCCCGGAGATTGATCGCGTGGTAGTGCTTCAGGCAGGAAAAGTCTCGCGGGATGGGCCGAAGGCCGAGGTGCTTACGTCGGACCGACTTTCCTCTCTTTTTGGAGTGCGGGTCGAAGTGCTACAGCGGGATGGGTTTTACCATGCCTGGTGAGCAAGATGGCGGGTTAACTCGCTGAAACGCAAAGGTTTCAGAAAAGTTTGGGGCCTATTCAGAGGGGTTAATCCTCCATACAACCGCCGAACGGCGCTGTTCGATTTCATTTGGTTTTCAACGGCTTAGCGCAAACCTATACTGTGGGTAGTCCGGAGCCTTAACCCGCTCTGGTTTTTATGGGAGGAAACCGAACTTTTAAGGTTCACATAACATGCATAAACCAGTGAAGTATTTCGAAAAAGCGGTGGCGGCCGGCGCGAACGCAGCGTGGCATGTCTTTGACCGGCTGAATCAGTTCCACCAGAATCCTTCCTTCATTCCGAGATGGTCCGACAAGCCGCTGCTGAAGAGCTACCAAAAATCGAAACCGCCGCTTGGCTGGCCGCGCGAAACCGACTCTCTTTGCCCTAAGTGCATACCCGAGATCCGGAAGAAAATCGTCGACGGCGAAGTGGACTACAAGATTCTGTTGAACCAGCCGGTGGGAGAGATCAAGGCCAGGATCATCGAACGCGACGGCAAGATCATGATGGTGAAGGAATGCTCGATACACGGGCACTTCGAAGATGTCATGTCGATCGACCCGGCGTTCTCGAAGCACCTGGAAGATGTATTCCCGGGCCGCGATATTCGCGCGCATAACGACGAGAAGCTGCACAACCACGGAACCAGCACGATTACGCATGGCCGCGGGTCGGTCTTGACGATCGATCTAACGAATCGCTGCAACATGATGTGCGATCCATGCTTCATGGATGCCAACCAGGTCGGCTTTGTACATGAGCTGAGCTGGGAGGATATCAAGACGCTATTGGACAATGCGATCTCCATCAAGCCGCGGCGTCAGATGTCGGTGCAGTTTTCGGGCGGCGAGCCGACTCTTTCGCCCTACTTCATCGATGCTGTGCGATATTCCCGCAAGGTGGGCTACAACAGCGTGCAGGCGGCTACCAACGGCATCGAGTTTGCCAAACGTCCGGAGTTCGCTAAGGAAGCGGCGGAAGCGGGTCTGCGCTACGCGTACCTGCAGTTCGATGGAATCGGGAATGCCGCCAACTCGCACCGCGCGGTGGGCAACCTGTTCGATGTGAAATTGCGCGCGATCGAAAATCTGTGGAGCGCGGGCGTCGATATCGTGCCCGTCATCACCATCCTGAACGGTATTAACAATGAGCAGGTAGGGCACGTGGTTCAGTTCGCGCTGGACAACCCCAAGAAAATTCCGTTCCTGTCGTTCCAGCCGGTTTCGTTCACCGGCCGCGACGAAGCGATCACGGATGAGCGCCGCAAAGCCCAGCGGTACACGCTATCGCACCTGGCGCACGACGTAAAGAGCCAGACGGGTATCGGCGAGCCAGTGCGCGATTGGTTCCCGATCAGTTTCATGAGCACGTTCTCCGACTTCGCGGACCTGGTGCACGGCCCCGCCGCGGATTGGGGACAACTCAGTTGCGGATGCCATCCGAACTGCGGAATCGGCATGGCCATCATGTGCGACAAAGAGACCAAGGAACACGTGCCGGTGACCGCGTTCCTGCATGCCGATCAGCTTGCCAAAGACATCGCCCACATCAACGATGCGGCGCGCGGGCGGATTCTGTCGGTTGCGGGCGTTACGCTGGCGCTGCTGCGTAACTACGATCCGTTCAAAGCGCCGAAGCATTTTCGCCTGATGGACCTGATCGCGAAATTCGATAAGTGTTTCGGGATGAGCAATAAGGCCCAGACCGGTGAGTATGGCAAGGTAACCGGCGACCGCACCCGGGCCGATATCGACAAGCGTCGCGCGGATCGCTGGAATTTCCTGTTCATCGCGGGAATGTGGTTCCAGGACCTGTTTAACTATGATTTCCGCCGCACGGAACAATGCATTATTCCGTACGCCACCCAGGAAGGCGAGATTTCGTTCTGCGCGTACAACACCGGAGTGGGCTGGCGCAACATCATTGAGAAGATGCACATGACCGCGACGCTCACCAAGTGGTACGACGAACACGGACGGCATGAAATCTTCGCCGGCAATAAGAGCGTGCCGCTAGCGACCAAAGATCATCACCTGGTTCTCAATCAGGAGCACGTGAACGCCGACCGGCAGCACGACCTGGAACAGCTTGGTATCGCTAAGAATGCGCGCGAAGAAAAGAAGCGCGCGCGCGACGAGGCATTAAAGCAAAAGCTGGAGAACGAAAAGATGGCCCGGCTGTATCGCGAGCACATTCTGGGTGAAAAGAAGGTGGAAGGGTTTGTGCCGCTCGATGGTCTCTTAGGCTCCGGCTCGAAGCCTGTAGAAGCTGAGAAGCGGGAAGAAGTTGGAGCGATGGGCGATTAAAGGCGCATCCAACAGAATAGATGGTCTGGATACTCCAAACCGCCGGGTGATGAGCCCGGCGGTTTTTTTGTTGTTTTTTGTGTGCGAGATTCACGGAATACTCTTCCGGCCTCACGGCACGGGAGGAGAGATCCCGGGAGGGTCACTGTTTCACGAGAACACCGCAAACGAAGCTCGGGTTGTTTTCAGCGGTCAATGACATTCGAAACCGCTCGGCATATCAGAGCAGATTAGCTCAGTGCTGATCAAAGGAGCAGACATTGCTTCTACAAAAAAGGCGGAGTCGCTCAGTACTGACTCTGTAATACGCAAGCGAATTCTCGGATCTCGCACCGATTGGAGTTTCCACAGAGAATTCCCACTCAAGGGCATGAGGATATCGACTGATTGTCCTGGATATAACGAGAAATAGGATTCCGGGATACTATCGGAGCACTCGGCTACGGCTATTGGAACAATTTGAGCTTTATCCGCAGAGGCGTCTCTGATCTCGAGTTCAAACAGCATTATGCGCCGCCTCCGGTTCCCATTAGCCTCGATTGTTCGTGCACTCACCGATGAAGGCATCCGAAACGGGGCGGCTCCCCGATTTACAACTTTAATGCGGACCCTGTAATCATTAGCTTCGACCACTGTAACTTGAACGTGCTTGATGGACAGAGGTAGGACCCAATCCGGCTTATACGAATCCGAAGATGCCCCGGGGTATCTCGCGGTTGTTTCTTCTGGTTGCATATTCTTAGTAAGGTCGATCACAGCTACTTGGGATGCGTTGCGGGCTTCGAGACAGCAGTTGCCAGCAAGCGCAAGCACTATGATTGCGGCCTTCCATTCAGTTCTTATGAGATTACGGGCATGCGGCATACGGAGCATAGTTGATGTTCCCGAGAAATGTGTTGGTTGCGCTGTAGTTGACCGGTGGAATATTCTCTTGTGCTGCGGAAGTGCCAATTGAACTGTACATCGACGTGGTCTGATTACGGGCGTTTCCAAAAATTAGGTTCGCGTTGTCAGCAGGCCCGGCGATAATCGGCTCAAGGTAACTTCCTGGATTGTTCGCGGCTAACGCCTGGGTGTATTCCGAATAGTGTCCAGGATTCCCCGACTCGTGCCTTATGGTCTGCGTATTCAGGTTGGACCAAGCAATCCACCCGCAGCGTCCATATTGGTGCTGCGAAAACGCCGATCCTTGATTCATCAGATCTGGGTTGATTACGTAGTGGAAATAGCCCAGCGAATAGTCGAGTTGATTTGCTATATACTGATAACCCTGATTCGGTCCTGAATTAATAGCTGTCGTGTTCAACCCTGTATCTGCCAGATAGACATGGAAGAACCCGAGCCCCGAGTCACTCCCGACGTTGACCGGGGTTCTCTTAGAGTCGTAACGGTTGGATCTCCATTCGAAACCTGCTGAGCCGCGTAAGCCCCCATTACCCAGCTTCTCGGAGTAACACCAATGGAGGCCGCTATCTGTGTGGTCCGGCCGCTGTTTGTAGCCGTAGCACTTACCGTTCCCGAGTCGACGAAGGTGCCAGCCCATGTCGTGGATGTTGTGCCGGTAGCCGCTGTTACGGTGCCATGGCCATCCATTTTGTTCGAGAATCTGACATATCTCCGAGCCCGAAAGAACCCTGAGCTTACCCAACCGGCACCTCAACCTGCGTCACAAAAACTTCGTTGTGAAAGCGCCGCGTGATCTCGGACGCCGATGCCGTTTCGAAGAACAGCGTGAGCGCCTCGACCAGGTTAGCCCGCGCCTCCTCTATCGATGTACCCTCGCTCGCAATGTTCAGCTCCGGGCATAACGCCACAAAACCATCGTCCTCACGTTCAATGATCGCCGTCAGGCGCTGTTGTGACTTCATAGTCCGAGTCTAATCCTGTCCACCGGTTACAGTTTGGGCGCATCACAAGTCGAGAATTTGACAGCGCCAAACGTGTTCTCATACATTTGATTCACTCGATGGAACACGGTGGCTAGGTTCGTTTTTGGATCGGACCGAGCGCCACGATGGACCAGCGTCCGCACCTAAGGGCAAAAATCCCGGAGGGAAAACTCGAGGAAGACTTAATGTCTCTAGATCCCGGTTGCCGTTCCAGGCATTCCTCCTCTTCATTTTTCCGCTTTCGCGCACTCTGCGTGGAATCTTCTTGCTAAGCGGGCAGCCCGCCACCCATCTCGTTTGGTTCTCTTCCGCTGGGGAAGCTTTGCTGTTTCTGCCGCTCGCAGCCTGCGTCTTGATCGAATCGTGGCCTCACCTCGGATGGCCGGCCGCACTATTTTTTCGCAACTGGGATTCTTCATCTGTTTTATATCGAGAGCCTGCTGCGAGCCTACCGAACCGGTGTTCTCTCGGGTTGTGTATCCGCTGGCGCGAGGTACGGGGCCATTACTGTCCGTCTGGAGGCATTTTAGTATTGGGCGAACATCCTTCCGTGATGGCCGGAGTCGGCGCGTTGCTTGTGACCGCCGGCATCCTGCTTGTTTGTGGCGGTCTAAGAACATTCCGCGCAGCCGGGGACGGGCCGGATTTCAATGGGGCGTAATTACAGGCTTTCTCATCGCGTACTATACGCTTTCGGGAATGCTGGAAGGAAGCGCTCGGCATCTCCGTTCTCACTCCTGCCGGATACATTTTCGTGCTGTTTGCGATGAAGATCGCTCCCGTCAGCCGCGTCGCCCCGGCGCGCGAGATGTCGATCCTGATCGGCGCATGGTTTGGAGCAAAGTCTCTGCGGGAGGGGCATTGGGCGCGCCGCATCATGGGCTGCGCTGATTGTTGCCGGAGTGGCCGGCCTGGTGGTCGGCTCGTAGCGCCTCCAGAAGGATAGTTTCAATGAGCAAGTTTCGTAATCAAATTGCTCTTGACATCAACCCCCTCTCCGCTCATAAGTCCCATAGATCGTCACAGGAGCGACGAGGCGACATGGGAAAGAGCCAAAATCTTCTGCAGGGCACTCTCGATCTCTTGATCCTGCACGCTCTCCAGCGCGAAGCTCTGCACGGCTACGCAATAGCGCAGACCATCCATTTGCTATCGGATGAAGTTCTGACTGTGGAAGAAGGCTCGCTCTATCCTGCGCTATCCCGGCTGGAACTGGACGGCTGCATCTCGTCGGTTTGGGGCCTTTCAGAAAATAACAGGAAGGCCAAGTACTACAAGGTCACCGCGCGCGGCAAGAAAATGCTGGCCGGCCAGCAGGAAAGCTGGGAGCGCTTATCCGCCGCTGTTCAGCAGGTACTCGCCCGATGACCTCATTGCGACGCGCGGTTCGAAAATTGCTGCGAAGGCGGCGGCTTCATGCCGAGATGGAGGCCGAACTCGCTTATCATCGCGAGCTGTCTAAAGAGAACGGAAACCCTATCTGCCTTGGCAACGTTACCGTCATCAAAGAGGCCGCTCTTGATCTGTGGCGGTTCACGCTCATTGAGAACGCATGGCGGGATTTTCTATTCGCCGCACGCGCTTTGCGGCGAAATCCGGCGTACACGGCCACGGCTGTTGGCTCTCTCGCGCTGGGCATTGGCGTCTGCACCGCCATGTTCACCATCCTGAACGCAGTGGCCTTGCGGCCCTTGCCTTACACGCATCCTCAGCAACTTGTCTGGATCTCTCAGGTTCTCAAAGCCAATAGCACCGACGAGGTCACTCTTACGCCGGACTTCCTCGATTGGCGGGCGGGCAACCGGACCTTCCAAAGCATGGCGGCCTACAACGAATCCACACGGAGTCTCACCGGCATCGCTGAAGCTCTCGAAGTCCATACCGTGAAAGCCTCGGCCGCTTTGCTTCCTCTGCTCGGAATCAACCCTCTCCTGGGCCGCAATCTTCCAGAGAGCGCGGACTTTGCCGGCCACGAGCATGTTGCGTTGCTTTCGCATTCCATCTGGAGCAGTCGCTTCGGCGCCGATAACTCGATCGTCGGCAAGCCGATTCTGCTCGATGGCGAACAATACATTGTTGTCGGAGTTCTGCCGGAAGGTTTCTTGTTTCCAGGCCCCGAACAGGTCGATATCATCACGGGACTCGGCAAGAACGAAACCGCGGAATTGGCGCGTAACGGCAAAGTGCTGTCTATCGTTCGCAACATCATTGGACGCCTCAAGCCAGGTGTTACAAAGGAGCAAGCCCGCCAGGACCTCACTATCATCCAAGCCCACCTCCCCCATTCACTGCCCTGGAGTCCCACCATCACGGTCAAGCTTCTGCCGCTGCGCGATCATCTCTTTGGAAATGCCAGGATCGCGGGCATCGTTCTGGTGGCCGGGTCGCTGCTCTTCTTGCTCATTGCCAGCACCAATGTCGGAAGCCTTTCACTGGTCCGCCTGATGCAGCGCGACCGCGAGCTCGCCATTCGTCGCGTCCTCGGAGCCGCGCGCACCCGCATCATCACTCAGCTCCTGATTGAGAGTTCGCTTCTCGCCGTTTTCGCTTCTGCCATAGGTGTGCTCATTGCAATGGGCATTCGAAGCGTGCTCGTGGCATTCGGGCCCTATAGCGCCGGCATCTACGGTAATCTTCCGATAGATCTGCGCGTTGTCGCGTTCGCAAGCGCGCTCCTGATCGTAACCATTCTGGTATTCGGAATGGTCCCGGCATTCCGAATGAGCGACTTCCATCTCGGAGAAGCCGTCGCTGCTGGACAAACTACTATCACCGGCAAGCGCCACAACCTCCGTTTGCTTTCGGTCGTCGGCGCAGCCGAAATAGCCATCGTCATTGCCCTGTCCAGTAGCGCTGCCCTCATGCTGGAGAGCTTCTGGAACATGCGTTATAAAGAGCTCGGCTTCGACTCGGAGCACGCAATCGCCGCCAAAATCAACTTGGGCAGTTCCCGTTACCATAATAAGAACCGCGAGTTCTCGTTCATCCATCAACTTCTTGAGCGCACAGCCGCCCTTCCGGGCGTCGAAGCTGTCTCGCCTACAATAGCGTCTGAAATCCCTCCGGGCGAAGGACACGCCACCAACGTCGTCACAATCGAAGGAAGGCCGCTGCCCTTAAATAGCCGCCATAAGGCGCTGCAGAGGGCTCAGGAAGTAAACGCGGCCTACTTTAAGATCCTCCGCATTCCGCTGCTCAAAGGCCGGCTGCCGCGAGACTCCGATACTGCAAACAACCTTCCCGTGGTTGTCGTCAACAGCCAGTTCGCTAAACGTTATTTCCCCGGCGAAAGTGCACTCGGCCACAGATTACAAACTGGCGAAAGGAAAAATACCTGGTACACCATTGTTGGCGTTGTCGGCGACGTAAAGACATCCGGCCTGGTCGCGCGTCCCGAGCCGGTCGTCTATACACCATACGAACAGAGCGATGGCGGACGTTTACGTGATCTGGGCATCATCATTCGCTCGGCGCTACCTGTCGGTTCCATCGCGCCGCAATTCAGAAAAATCGTCCGCGACCTCGACCCGGAGCAGCCGGTCGCCGGTATCGAAACAATCGATCATCGCCTGAATGCGTCAGTCTCGCGGCCGCGCTTTACCGCAGATGTTTTATCCGTGTTCTCGTGTTTTGGAGTGCTGTTGGCGATCGTCGGCGTATACGGCGTAGTCAGTTGCCGGACGCGCGCCCAGATGCGGGAAATCGCCGTACGCCAGGCGCTCGGAGCACAACACACCGCCATCATTTCCAACATTCTGGGCCATGCAGTTCGCCTCGCTGTCCCAGGGCTGCTCGCTGGAATCGCCTTGGCATTCCTGGGAAACCGGCTGATCTCGGGTCTACTGTTTGAAGTCAAGCCTGACGATCCCGCAGCGCTGGTCGTGGTCTGCGCCGGGATCGTTTCAGCCGTATTTGCCGCTTCGTT
>JAICXK010000331.1 GCA_025980435.1 Bryobacteraceae bacterium | reverse complement strand
CGAAATATCGACTATAGCGGTTTTCAGCTTGCCGGCCAAAAATCCGAGGTCGGGCTTAGCCACTATCCATCGGCCGTTCGCGTCGGGAACTTCAATCGACAAGCCATGCGGAGCAGCATCGCGGCCTTGCCCCATGGCGATGTTGACGGTCGCATCGGTCGGATGCAGCCAGCCCTCGGCAATCAGATAGAGAGGACCGGTTCTCGGGGCATCGTCCGGTAGTTCAACTTCCACCCAATGGCTGCGCGTAACTCCCTGATACTGGCCTCGACCGAAATTATCGAGATACTTCCCGTCGCTGTCACGCACGATTGCGCTCACGTCGTTGCCGCCGTCATCTACGGCTCGGGCGAAGGGGCGCGATGTCGATGTTGCATAGATCTGTAACTTCGGAGGCGGCACGGCGAATCGCTCATCGCTATAGACCTCGGTACCCTTCGGGTGGTCCACCACTAGAAGAGCGTAGTGGTCGATGTAAAAGGTTTCCCACAACTCCGCGGTGACACGCAGATCGTAATGCCCATTGCGCGGCGCGATCGCATCCCCAGGAATTTTGAACCACTCTTCAGTCTGGTGTATATCGGCGACTTGCTGTGCGTTGATATGCAAGCCGAGAGCCGGCGACCACGGGGCGCCATCTTTCACGAAGCGCATCTGTTTCCCATCCCAGGCAAACAGCGAAGGACAGGAGCCCTTTAACCGCTGCGTCGCCAGGATGGATTGATTTGCTTTCAAATCGAACTCGGCCTGGATAAGACCATTCGGCCAGGTGATGCGCGCAAGATCCGTCGCGGTATGCTCGCCAAGGCCAAAGTGAAGCACCGGCGAAGTGATGATCTGCTTTTCGGCGAGCAGGCCTGCCCGGATTTCGACCTCGCCGCCAATTCCGAACGAGTTGATCCGCTGATCGCCATGGACCGATGCTGCACGTGTGCGGATGACCTGCCAGTGATAATTCTTCGTTCCGTGGTTGATGAAGAACGCCGGTTTCCCGCTCGATACTCCCACTACATCCACCCGGCCATCGCCATCGATATCGGCGCCGCTGGCTGATACCGCGTCTATGCGGACGGGCAGCTTCGAAAACCCATGTTCACCGTCTAAAAACACTTCGCCGGCGCCGGTCAGAAGATCGAGACGTCCGTTATTGTCGAAGTCGGCCAGAGAGATAGATACCCATTGCGCCGCAGGAGGCAAGGCTTTCGCCAATTCGGCCATTTCCCAGCTTGCGCCTTCATCCTTATCCGAAAGCCGCATGATCGTTCCATCCGATTTCAAGACCACGAAATCCGGCGTTCCATCGCCGTTCACATCGCCCGCCGTTACGGCCGCCACGCCATCAGCAACGTCATTCGGAACCGCGCGCGCTGTAAAGCTGCCAAAGCGCTCGTTCATAAAAACACGCAATCTGCCCGCGCGATCGATCACAGCGACATCGGCATCGCCATCGCCGTCGATGTCCGCGGTTGCAAAACTTGTTATGCCCGGCACGCCGGCGAACGGTCTGGCGATGTTGAAAGTGCCATCACCGTTGTTGCGGAGCACGACAGGATCGTGATCTTTGACACCCAGAACAATATCGAGATCTCCGTCCAGATCGAAATCGAAAGGCCACGCGCCGGTATACGAACCATTAACGATTGCGGCGGGAATCCGCGATCGCGCAGTTACATCGGTAAAGTTCTGCGGCGTTTCCTGTTGGTACAAACGAACTCCGCCGGAGCCACCCACGGCAAAATCTGTTTTGAAATCGTAATTGAAATCGCCGGCTGCAATATTGTTCGGGCTTTCCGGAACCATTGTGGTCACCGGCGTTGTGCCGCCCTGGACGTACAAACCCGTTTTGTCCGCCCACAGAACGGACGGCTTGCCGTTGTCGTCCAGCCAGACCGGGCGCGTCCAAAGAACGGCCCCGGAAGCAATTCCGGAAACGGGCTCGGAAGCAAACGTCATTTGCGAATCGGGCGGAGCGCTCTCGGTTTCGGAGGATGGCAGCTTAATGAACCGCAGGAAGGGCTCTCCGACAAAGACAGCCGGCGTCTTTACGGACTCCGAGGCCCGCCGGTATTCCGGCGCTCGCAGCAATACATTCCTCAGGAAAGCTACCTGAAGCGCCGCCTCACGCGGGTTCGAGGCGGACGCCGCGCGATCGAGCGTCTGCATCTGCTGTTTCGCTTCTTCCGGCCAGGAAAAGGACTGCTTGTGGAGGCGCGCCACGGCATCTCTGAGCACGGCGGCCTTGCCGGTTTTCGCAGCGAGACGAGCGACTTCTAAGAGCACAGCCGGGTTGTCTGGCCTCAATGTTAATACTTTTTGAAAGGTGTCGAGCGCGGCTGCGTCACTGGTACTCGTCCCCTGCCGTTCTATCTGCTCCGCAAGCAGATAGAGGGCCTTCGCGTTGTTCTTGTCGAGTTGCACGGCGCGCTTCAAATGCTCAATCGCCTGAGGAAGATTACCGCGCCGGCTCTCCAGATCGCCTAAGAGTTGCTCGATCCGGCTGTTGTCGGGGGCGAGACTCCGGGCCTTCTCCAGATCGGTGTATGCGGCATCCAATTCCTGCTGCCGTATCGCAAGGATGCCCAGGTTGGCCCAGGAGGCAGGCTCGCCGGGCGCGATCTGAGTGGCGAGGGTGAGGTCCTTTTTTGCGCGCACGTCCGCGCCGCTTTGCAGACCGGCCAGCCCGATATAGAAGGCGTGTACCAGTTCGCGGTAATTCGGCGAACCAGGCTTAGGAAGGCCGCTATTTGACGCGCAACTTTCCAGCAACAGCAGAGCGATTCCAGCCACGGCCAGACGTATGTGACGAGACCGTCCCTGAGGTCCTGTGAGATTTCTTAACGATTCAGCCAATTGAATCAGACTTCACCTTGCCAGACCCCGGTGCATCCCATTGTAACCGCTATACTCTGGGAAACGGCCGTGGAACACTACGTTGAACAACTGATTGACCTGACCGAGCCGGACGCGAATCAGATTTACAATCTCAGCATCGAGGGAGCTCGCGAGATTCTCCGAACGGGGAATCCCTCGAATGTTCTTCAGATTGAAGGCTCGTTCGCTCTCGTGGCGCGCACTGGTAAGACGGTAAGAATGGCGCGCTCGCTCGATCGGCCGCTGCGCTACTTTCTCGCGAAGCAGAAGGACGGTCCGGCGCTTGTCGTTGCGGATCGCATCGACACGATTTACGAGTGGCTCAAGACAGCCGGATTGGACGCTCAGTTTCATCCAAGCTATACGAGGATGGTTCCGGCGCATCACATAGTCGAACTTCAACTCATTGGCTGTCCGGATCCCGACCCTGTGTACACGCGTTTCTTTACGCCCGAACCGCACGCGCTCGCTCCGAATCTGGATCAGATCGGCAGCGCTTATATCGCGGCCCTCGCCGATGAAATTGCTCAATGGCTTCGCGCCATCCCGGCAGAAGAACCGGTGGGTGTAAGCTTTTCCGGCGGTATCGACAGCGGCAGCGTGTTCCTCGCAACCTACCATGTCATGCGCAAACTCGGCATGAACCCTGGCAGGCTAAAGGCATTTGTTCTCGATTTCGGCTCCGGTCCCGACCTGGATCAAGCGCGCACGTTTCTCGATTCGCTGGGGCTGGGACTTTTTCTCGAACCTGTCGAAGCAGATATATCGGCGCTAAGTGCCGCGGAAACAATACGGATCACGGAGGACTACAAACCGCTCGACATAGAGTCCGCGACAATGGCTCTTGCGCTCTGCCGAGGCATTCGCGGGCGTTATCCCGATTGGCGTTATTTAATTGACGGCGACGGCGGCGACGAAAACTTGAAAGATTACCCGATAGAAGAGAATCCTGAGCTCACGATCCGCAGCGTCGTGAATAATCAGATGTTGTATCAGGAGGGGTGGGGTGTCGGGAAAATCAAGCATTCGCTGACTTACAGCGGCGGGCTGAGCCGGTCTTACACTCGCACGTATGCGCCGCATTGCCGTTATAGCTTCAAAGGATTCAGCCCATTTACCAGACCCAAAGTAGTCGCCGTGGCGGAAGCCATTCCGTTTGTTGAGTTGACTCAGTACGATGTCGCCAAACTGTATGAGTTAAAAGGAGCGATCGTATCGCGCGGCATCGCCGCCTTCACCGGGCTGCAGATGCCGGTATTTCCCAAGCGACGCTTTCAGCATGGCGCGCTGCCCGCCGATACCCTCCGGCAGAAATTGCCCTTCCGCGAAACGGAATACCGGAAGCAATTCCTATCGCTTTATATGTAGGTCATGTCCTCCATCTATCCAGCTTCGGACACGGAGCGGAGTAAATGGATTCTGGAGCGCCGCCCGGCGCGCGCAGCCCTCAATCCGTGGCGGCCGTATGCGTTCTTTGTAGAAGAAGAGTGCTCCATTAGCGGTGAACCGCTGCCCGTGGCTACTACCTTCCTGACAAACCGCGAATGCCCCTGGCGATGCCTGATGTGCGATCTTTGGCGCAATACGCTGACGGATGAGGTGCCCGCGGGAGCGATTCCGGCGCAAATTGAATACGCGTTAGCGCGCTTGCCTGCTGCGCGTGAAATCAAGCTCTATAACAGCGGGAGTTTTTTCGATCCTCGTGCCATTCCGGTGGATGATTACACCGCCATCGCGGATAGATTGCGTTCCTTTGAACGGGTAATTGTCGAAAGTCACCCGGCGCTGATCGGCGAAAGGACTTTGAAGTTTCGCGATCTGTTGCACGGGCGCTTGGAAGTAGCCATGGGGCTGGAAACGGTTCATCCGGAGGTACTGCCGCGCCTGAACAAGCGGATGACTCTCCAGCAGTTCTCATCAGCCGCAGAGTGGCTGCAGGAGAATGACATCGATCTTCGCGCTTTTATCCTGATCAAAACGCCATTCATGGACGAGGCGGAAGGTCTCGAGTGG
>JAICXK010000396.1 GCA_025980435.1 Bryobacteraceae bacterium | reverse complement strand
GATTGGAAATTGGTGCGGTAGAGAACCGCAACCCGCTCGGCAGGGTTCTTCGCAAGCAGCCGCTCGATCGTGTCGGCGATAAAGAGCGCTTCGTTCTCACCGTCCGGAGCCTCGTAGTAACCTATCTTTGCGCCTTCATTTGAATCCGTCCAAAGCCATTTCCCTTTGCGCTCCTTGTTGTTCGCAACCAGTGCGCTGGCAGCTTCCAGGATGTTCTTTGTCGAGCGATAGTTCTGTTCCAGGCGAATGACCACCGCGTCGGGATAGTCGCGCTCGAAATCCAGAATGTTGCGGATATCGGCCCCGCGCCATCCGTAAATCGATTGATCCTCATCGCCGACCACGCACACGTTGTGGCGCCCTTCCGTTAGCAGACGCATCAGTTCATATTGGCTTCGGTTCGTGTCCTGATACTCATCGATCATCACGAACTCGAAACGGCGGTTATACAGTTGGCGCAGCGCCTCGTCGTGGCGCAGCAGGCGAACGGATTCGAGCAACAGATCGTCGAAATCCAACGCGTTCGCTTGCAGTAACCGTTCCTCATACGCGTCATAGATCTTGGCGAGCCGCGTCAATTTCGGATCGGTCGCGGCCTTATACCAATCCTGCGGCGTTTCGTTGTGGCTTTTACCATGGCTGATCCGCGAAAGCGCGGCCCGGTACTGCATGAACTTCTCATCCAACCCAAGCTGCTTGTAGATCGACTTCATCAGCGAAAGTTGATCGTCGTCATCGTAGATGATGAACTGTCTGGTAAAGCCGCTGCGGATCTCGGAAAGCGTGCCTCCGTCGCGCCGCAGCAGGCGGACGCAAAACGAGTGGAATGTCGATACCAGCGGCGCGTTAGCGGCCGCGTCGCCACTCAGCAGAGCCTTTACTCTCTGGCGCATTTCATCCGCCGCTTTGTTCGTAAACGTAACTGCCAGAACCGCCGGTCCGGGCACACAATGCCCTTCGATCAGATGCGCGATGCGATGCGTTATGACACGCGTCTTCCCGCTTCCGGCGCCGGCCAGCAGTAAAAGCGGACCCTCAACATGGGCAACCGCTTCGCGTTGTTGCGGATTTAGACCTGCAAGAAAATCCATGGACAGAAGGGAAGGGAGGAGTGCTTTCAGAATAGCATCCGGGCCGCCGAATCGCGGGCCGCTTATCCTGAGTTATTCATGTCCGCTCAAGCGGTTGTAGACATTGTCAAGAGTTGCATCATCGTCCTCACGGCGCTGTTCCCCATTGTGAACCCGCTTGGCAATACGCCTATTTTTCTGAGCCTCACTCCCGGATATTCCAGCGATGCCCGAACTGCGCTATCCCGTAAGATCGCCTTGAATAGCTTCTGGCTGTTGACCGGCTCCATGCTGATCGGCACCCATATTCTGAAATTCTTCGGTATCTCGATTCCGGTTGTCCAGATTGGCGGCGGACTGGTGGTTATGTCGACCGGTTGGATGCTGCTGCAGCGCGAGGCCGAGGAGGCGCGGGAAAGCGCCCAGCGTAAGATCACGACCCAGGACATTTCGAATCGCGCGTTCTATCCGCTGACCCTGCCCCTGACCGTGGGACCCGGCTCAATTTCGGTCGCCATTACTCTCGGAGCGGATCAGCTCGCTTCCCGGGCTAGCATCGTGCGATTGATCGCGGCGGTTATAGGACCGGCGCTGGTCGCCGCGACGGTCTTTCTCTGCTATCGTTTCGCTGAACGCATCGCGCGTTTGCTCGGCCCTACCGGCATGAATGTCATCGTGCGCCTTGCCTCTTTTATCCTTCTTTGCATTGGCGTGCAGATCGTTTGGAACGGTGTCGCCTCGCTGCTCGCAGTTTCGCATTAACCCGATGCGGCAATCCTTTAGGCTAGGATTAGCTTTCCTGCATGCATCGCCGGATCTTATCTGCCGCGCTGGCGCTCTCCACGCTCGTCTTTCTGACTGCCGCTCGTCAGAAGCCCGCCACCGACCCTGCTTTCCGCCAGATCAACTCCATCGTCAAGACGCTTTCGGACATTTCCAGCCTTTCCGAGAAACACCCGGTTCCGTATGGCCGCATGTCCAAGCGTCAGTTGCGGCAGTTTCTGACGAAAAGGATCAAGAGAACGCTCAAGCCTGAAGAAATTCACGCCGACGAATTGGCGCTAAAGATGTTCGGCCTGGTGCCGCAGGAATTCGATCTGAAGAAGTCCACCATCGACTTGCTCACCGAACAGGCCGCCGCCTTTTACGACTACGATCAGAAGAAACTTGTTCTGCTGGCCGGCTCACCTCTTGAAGACGAGACAACCACGCTCGCGCACGAGCTATCGCATGCGCTGGCAGACCAGCACTTCGATCTCCAGCGATTCATGGAAGAGACTCCCTCGAACGACGATGAGAACCTCGCGCATACCGCCGTAGTGGAAGGGCAAGCCTCGTGGCTGATGATCGCTTACCAGCTTAAGCAGGAAGGCAAGCCGCCAGTTCCAAGCAGAGAGATGTTGAAATCGGTCGGAGATGCAAGTGAAGAATCGATGGCCGGCTATCCGGTTCTGAAAGCCTCGCCGCTCTACATTCAGCGCTCCCTTCTGTTCCCGTATTCGGAAGGGTCTCTTTTTTTCGACGCTGTCTTCCGAAAAATGGGCAATCAGGCGTTCAGCGCCGTTTTCACGGATGCGCCAGTAGATTCCGCGCAGATCATTCATCCGGATCGTTATTTTCGCCATGTCAAACCGGCCAGACCGGATCTTCCGAAGCTGGCGTTGAAAAACTCGACAAGCGAGATCACGCAAGGGTCCGTCGGCGAGTTCGATCACGAGATTCTGCTGACCCAATATGCCGGCGCAGCAGCGGCGGCCGCGCTCGCTCCGCACTTGCGCGGCGGCCGATTCAGGATCCTGGGAACCGGAAAGGATCATAAGCCGGTTTTACAGTATGTATCGGAATGGGATTCCGCGCAGGATGCGAACAGCTTTTTCACCCATTACAAAGGAATTCTCAAACGGAAGTGGCGGCGCTGTGACCCGGCTATAGACAACGGCAGCATGTTCGCTGGTACTGGGGACAACGGATATTTTGTGTCGCGGTTGCGCGACAGGACGGTTTCGAGTGTGGAAGGAATCGGCAATGTCGGCGATTGGCGCCGCCTGGAGGAGATTCCCGCCGGCGAGCTTGCGGTTCCCGCGGCTGCCCGCTAACCTAAGTTACACTGTTGGGTGGAGTTCCAACGTGAAGACAGTTTTGGCCGCTCTGGCCGGCATCTCGCTTTTCACTTCATCACTGTTTGCTGCGGAAGCGGTCCGCAAAGCTCCTGAGTTAGCGTTCAGCGTTCCGGGGCAGGGCCAAAAGTTGTTGAGCCAGTACCGCGGGAAAGTAGTGGCTCTGGAGTTCATTTTCACCACGTGCCCGCATTGCCAGGCGGCCTCGAAAGTGATGACGAAATTTCAATCCGAGTACGGACCGCGCGGGCTTCAGGTTATCGACGTTGCCGTGAATC
>JAICXK010000137.1 GCA_025980435.1 Bryobacteraceae bacterium | reverse complement strand
TTTTCGAGACCGCCCGATTCAACCGCTCTCGCACCTCACCGCAGTCCGCGAACTACTTAAAGATACCAAGCCCTCTTACCATCCCAATACGGCGGCGAATACGAGCGGCGCCACAATCGACGCGTCCGACTCAATCACGAATTTCGGCGTGTCGATGCCGAGCTTCTCCCAGGTGATCTTTTCGTTCGGAATCGCACCCGAGTACGAACCGTAGCTCGTCGTGGAATCGCTGATCTGGCAGAAGTAGCCCCATAAGGGCGTTTCCCGGCGTTCCAGGTCCTGGCGCAGCATGGGCACAACGCAGATCGGGAAATCGCCCGCGATTCCTCCTCCAATCTGGAAGAACCCAATCGACGATTCCTTCGCCGTCTTCGTATACCAATCCGCCAGCTCGATCATGTACTCGATCCCGGTGCGCACAGTATGCACGTTCTTCACATCGCCTGAAATACAGTGCCCCGCATACATATTCCCGAGTGTCGAGTCCTCCCACCCGGGTACGAACATGGGTAGATCACGCTCCATGGCTGCATAGAGCCAGCTATCCTTTACGTTGATCTGAAAGCTCTTCCGCAGCCCGGTCGAGCCCAAGATCCGGTAGAAAAACTGATGCGGAAACAAATGCTCTCCGCGTCGGTCCGCGGCCACCCACTCCTCCAGAATCACCCCTTCGATCCGGCGCATGGCTTCCTCTTCCGGTATGCACGTGTCGGTAACGCGGTTCATGTGGCGGTTCAGTAGCGCCTGCTCGTCCTCCGGCTTCAGATCGCGCCAGTGCGGAACGCGCTCGTAAAAATCATGCGCTACAAGGTTGAACACGTCCTCTTCCAAATTCGCGCCGGTACAGCATATTCCATGAATTTTCTGCTGGCGGATCATCTCCGCAAGCGAAATTCCCAACTCAGCCGTGCTCATCGCTCCAGCCATCGTCAGAAACATTTTGCCGCCCTTCGTCAGATGAGCTATATATGCATCCGCGGCCTCCCCCAGTGTCGCGGCGTTGAAATGCCGAAAGTGATGTCTAATGAAACCGGAAACAGGCCCTTGATGCATTCTCTTTTTACCGTACCGTGCTCGACTATTCGGCCAACCAGTAGACTCGTAATTTGCAACTTCGCATCCGCATTTCGCACCGCCCAAACCGCCGTGTGCCGGCAGGGCCTGTGCAAATGGAAACAGTCGTTGCTCCTGTTACCGAAGGTTCTTCCCCGCCTCCGCGCCCGAACGCACTGAGCGGCTCGTCTCGCGTAGCTGTGGGAATTCTCGCTACTCGCCTGACCGGTCTTGCTCGCGAGCGTGCGATCGCCTACTTCTTCGGAAACTCCGCCGTAGCAGGCGCATTCCGGGCCGCTTTCCGCATCCCGAATCTCTTGAGCAATCTTTTCGGCGAGGGGGTTCTCTCGGCCGCGTTCGTTACGGTTTACGCGAAGCTCAGGGCGAAAGGAGAGGACGAGGAAGCCGAAGAAGTAGCAGCAGCAGTGTTCGGAATGCTCGCTCTTGTTTCTTCCGTTCTCGTGCTGATAGGAATCCTGATCGCTCCCCTGCTGGTGGATGCGATTGCGCCTGGTTTCGAGGGTGGCGATCGTACTCTGACGATTCGGCTGGTTCGTATTCTGTTTCCGGGCGCTGGCGCGCTCGTCATGAGCGCCTGGTGTTTGGGCGTGCTGAACAGCCACCGGCGGTTCCTGCTTTCCTATTCGGCGCCGATCGCGATGAACGCAACGATGATTGCCGCTCTCGTACTGTTTGGAACCCGTTCGCGTCCCGAGCGGCTAGTGGTCTATGTCGCCTGGGCCTCTGTGATTGGAAGCGTATTGACATTTCTCGTGCAGTTGCCGAGCGTACTCAGGCTCCTTCCTGCCTTCCAGCCGATTCTGGATTTCCGATCTGAGAACGTCAGGACCGTTATGCGAAATTTCGGCCCGGTTTTTGTCAGCCGCGGTGTTGTTCAAATTAGCGCGTATGTCGATCAGATGATCGCAAGCTTCCTCGGGGCAGTTGCAGTCTCTACCTTGGGATACGCGCAGATCATTTCCGTCCTTCCGGTCAGCTTATTCAGCATGTCGGTTTCAGCAGCGGAATTGCCCGCGTTATCGAGCGTCGTGGGCAGTCAGGACGAGATTGCCGCGCTCCTGAGAAAGCGCCTCTCGTCCGGCTTGCGGCGAATCGCTTTCTTCATCATTCCATCCGCAGTCGCCTTTCTGCTTCTTGGCGATGTACTCGCCGCCGGCCTGTACCAGAGCGGCCGCTTCAATTACGCCAACGCCGTATACGTCTGGTCGGTTTTGGCCGGTTCCGCGGTTGGGCTCCTGGCAACATCGCTCGGTCGCCTGTATTCGTCCGCATTCTACGCGCTGCTCGACACCCGAACTCCCCTGCGTTTCGCCATCATCCGGGTGATTCTGACGACCGGACTCGGTGTCCTCTTCGCACTCTATGCCCCGCAGTGGATCGGCATCGATCCGAAATGGGGCGTTGCCGGCCTGACTGTTTCCGCGGGCATGGCGGGCTGGGTGGAATTTGCGCTGCTGCGCCACGCTCTCGGCGAACGCATCGGGAAAGTGGGAATTTCCGCCGGCTTCGCCACCAAGCTTTGGTTCACAGCTCTAATTGGCGGCCTTCTCGGATATGGCCTCAAACTGTCGCTCGGAGTCAATCATCCCGTGCGTCTGGCCACCCTTGTCGTCCTGCTCTACGGCGCAATCTATTTCGCCGGTACCGCTCTGCTAGGGGTCCCGGAATCGCGCTCTACGATTGGAGCGATCGCTCGCCGAACTGGCTGGATGCGAGCGTCGCGGTAATGCGCGCTATCTGCAGATCCTCCCGCGAGGGCAGAACCCGCACCGTGTAAGGGCCGATGAAATCCAGCCCTTGACAGATTTCATCGCGCAGTTCACCCGCATGCTCGCCGATTCCGCCCGTAAATACAAGCAGGTCTATGCCGCCCAGTGCCCCAGCCATCGCTGCAATCGCCTTGCGTATCTGATAGCAGAACATTCGGAGCGCAAGATCCGCTCGCGCATCCTCCTTCCGCACCTTTAAAAGATCCCGTACATCGCTCGTTATTTCAGAAACCCCGAGCAAGCCCGACTCACGATTGAAGGCGATTTCCAATTCGTCCGCAGTTGTGAAACCGTTACGCATCAAGTACACGACGATTCCCGGATCCAAATCGCCGCAGCGCGAGCCCATCATGACACCGCCTGTTGGCGTCAGACCCATCGTTGTGTCCACCGATGCGCTGTTACGAATCGCCGTGATGCTCGATCCGTTGCCCAGATGTGCGACTACGACGCGCTCCGGAACCGGCTGCAGTTGCGCCATGATCGATTCGAGCGAGAGGCCATGAAACCCATATCGCCCGACACCCAGGCTGCGAATGCCGGCCGGTAGCGCATACACTTTCGCCAGGTCCGGCATTGTTCGATGGAACGCGGTATCGAGGCATACAATCTGCGGCGTCTTGGGCACTTTTCGCTGTGCCGCTTCCAGCACCGCCAGGGCGGACGGGACATGCAGCGGGGCGAAAGCTGCCGCCGCCCGCAATTGCTCCATAACCGCAGGCGTTAGGACCTGGTGTTCTCTGATCTGCCGTCCGCCAGGGACGAAGCGATGCCCGATTGCAGCGGGAACAGGCAGTTTCCGCTCGCCCAAGATCGCAAATGCTCGTGAAAGCGCAGCCTCATGGTCCGGAAAGGCCGTCTGCTCCTGATGCCTATCCTCGCCTGTCCGGAACCAAAAGCTTGCATGCTGCCGGCCGATCTCCTCCGCCTCCCCTTCGCCGAGCAGTTCTTCACCCGCATCCCCGCAGAGGTAGAGTCCAAATTTCAGCGAAGAGGAGCCACAATTGAGAGCGAGCACTGGCTGGGCCGCGCGGCCACGGTTCAAGCGCCCCATTTCCAGTTTTGAATCTCCGGCATATCCTCCCCGTACTGCATGACAAACGATTTATGCCGCTGATGGCTGTCGGCCAGCCGGTCCCGCTCGCGCTCCACAATCGAGTGCAAGCGCTCAATTCGCCGGATCGCGTCGAACGCCAGTTGGAAACGATCCATATTATTCAGCACCGTCATGTCGAAGGGAGTTGTGGTAGTGCCTTCTTCTTTGTAACCGCGTACGTGGATGTTGTCGTGACCATGCCGCCTGTAAGTCAAACGATGGATCAGTTGAGGATAGCCATGATACGCGAAAATAATCGGCGTATCTGCGGTGAAAATATCGTCAAACTCTTCGTCAGGCAGGCCATGCGGGTGCTCGGAAGACGGCTGCAATGTCATCAGGTCTACCACGTTCACTACACGGATGCGAATATCGGGTACATAGTGGCGCAGCAGCGTAACCGCCGCCAGTGTCTCCAGCGTTGGGACATCGCCGCAGCAGGCCATCACCACATCGGGTTTTGCATCATCATTGCTTGCCCATTTCCAGATGCCGAGGCCCTTTGTGCAATGCCTCACCGCAGCATCCATATTGAGCCATACCGGCGCAGGCTGCTTGCCCG
This sequence comes from Bryobacteraceae bacterium, assembly GCA_025980435.1. Classification (GTDB taxonomy): domain Bacteria; phylum Acidobacteriota; class Terriglobia; order Bryobacterales; family Bryobacteraceae; genus Bog-105. Next base: position 8,463 of record JAICXK010000137.1, on the reverse strand, counting down.
CAATGATCAAGTTCACGTAGTCTCTGCTGCGCAGGCAGTGATCGGCAACAGACAAAAGCGTATTCGCATCGGGCGGCAGGTAGATTCGAACGACATCCGCTTTCTTGTTCGCAACATGATCGATGAACCCGGGGTCCTGATGGGAAAAGCCGTTATGGTCCTGCCGCCACACGTGAGAGGAAAGCAGGTAATTCAGTGATGCGATCGGCGCACGCCATGGCAAGTGCCGGGTAACTTTCAGCCATTTCGCGTGCTGGTTGAACATGCTGTCAATGATGTGGATGAAAGCCTCGTAGCAGTTGAAGAAACCATGTCTGCCGGTGAGGAGATAGCCTTCCAGCCAGCCTTCGCACATGTGTTCACTCAGCACCTCCAGGACGCGTCCATCCGTAGATAAATTCATATCGACCGGATCGATCTTCGCCATCCATTCCTTCGAAGTAACTTCGTAGACAGCATCAAGGCGGTTGGAGGCGGTTTCATCCGGCCCGAAGAGCAGAAAATTGCGTGACTTCAGATTGTGCTTAATAACATCGCGCAAAAAGCGTCCCAGCACTCGCGTCGCCTCTGCCTCTGCTTGTCCCGGTTTCGGAACGTTCACTGCATAGTTCCGGAAGTCTGGCAAAACCAGCGATTCCAGCAGCAGCCCTCCATTCGCATGCGGATTCTTGCCCATACGCCGGTCCCCCGTCGGTGCCAGGGCTGCCAAATCTTCGCGAAAACGTCCGTCGTTGTCGAACAGCGCCTCGGGCTTGTAGCTGCGAAGCCAATGTTCTAGAATCTGCAGGTGCTCCGGATTCTTGGCCACGTCTGCAACCGGCACCTGGTGCGATCGCCACGTGCCCTCGACCGGCTTCCCATCTACTTCTTTGGGACCCGTCCAGCCCTTCGGAGTCCGCAGGATCAGAAGCGGCCAGCGCGGCCGTTCAACGTAACTCTCAGAGCGTGCCCGCCTCTGAATGGCGCGAATCTCCTGGTAAAGCTCATCGAGCACACATGCCATGCCCTGATGCATGATAGTCGGATCATCGCCTTCGAGAAATTTCGGTTCGTAACCATACCCGATGAAAAGATCTCGTAATTCCTGCTCGGGAATTCGCGCCAGCACGGTAGGGTTCGCGATTTTATATCCGTTCAGATGCAGGATTGGCAGCACTGCCCCATCGGTAGCCGGGTTCAAGAATTTATTGGAATGCCAGCTTGTGGCCAAGGCTCCCGTTTCCGCTTCACCGTCGCCAACAATGCAAGCAACAATCAGGTCCGGATTATCGAAGGCCGCTCCGTAGGCATGCAGCAGCGAATATCCCAGCTCCCCGCCCTCATTAATAGAGCCGGGCGTTTCCGGAGCAACGTGGCTCGGAATCCCATATGGCCATGAAAATTGCCGGAACAGTCGCTTGATTCCATCGCGGTTCTGTTCGACATTCGGATAGATCTCTGTGTACGATCCTTCCAGGTAGGTGTGCGCAACTATACCCGGTCCCCCGTGCCCCGGGCCGATGATATAGATCATGTCCAGGTCATGCTTGCGAATCAGCCGGTTGAGATGAGTGTAGATGAAGTTGAGACCAGCGGTGGTACCCCAGTGCCCCAGCAGTCGCGGCTTGATGTCGTCTTTCGATAGCGGTCGCTCCAGCAGGGGATTGTCTTTCAGGTAGATCTGGCCAACCGTCAGGTAGTTCGCGGCGAACCAATATTCGTTCAGTTTTTGAACTTCTTCGGCGCTGATCGGTTCAGGCATGCGTGCTCCTGAACTCATTATGGGTGGTGTGACTTTCGGCCTAGTTTCAGAAAGGTGCCCCATTTGAGGCTGCCGGATCCTTCGCGATCACGCATCTTCTCCGATTTCGCTTTGCTTCCTCATCGTGCCGAGCGGCGGGGATCACGGATTCCCCCAAAAAATTTTCCACCGCAAATTCAAGGGATTAGCTCTACTCGGACGTACCATCCGGAACGAGTGCTACGTACTCTCGTGGGCGATGAGATGCCCTACTACGAAGGTATTCGAATATCTGATGGCCGCCATCCTGGTGATTTTCGGTGTAATAGCGGTCAAAGCTTGTAACAGGCAACCAAACCACTCGAACGAGGAAAGAGGTTTGACAGCGGTTCGCTCTTCCGAGAGACCCACCGCCGGACACGAACTGTAACATTTGCAATCCGATCATCGCTGATGAAAACGGCGCTGGAGGAGTGGGCCGTCGAAGTGCTCGATGCCGCAGAGCAAGATTGCTTCTAATTGATGAACTCCCTTAGAGCATCACGGAATCGTTGGTGCGATACCATACTTTCCATCAGCGCCGGTTGGTATTCGGAGGATGCACTGGCTGCAGTTACCGCGAGTGCGCCTTCCCTGGGCCGGTTCCGTTGAGTCGCGAATGTGAGAGACACGGGTTTTCCACCCAGGTGTTCGGCTAACCTGTTACGCGTCTTCCGAACAACCAGACACCGCTCTTGTTGTGCCCATACGCTGCTGATTGGGCTTTTTCTGATTTCATTTCTGGCCCCAAGCGCTTCTCCGCGCCGGGTTTTGCTACTGAATTCCTATCATCAGGGCTACGCCTGGACCGATGACATCGTCCGTGGCGTGATGGACACGCTGAAGGCGAAGGCAGCTCCCGTCAACATCGATATCGAGTATCGCGATTCCCGCAGGCACGAGGATTCAGCCGCCGAGTATGCCTTCGCGCTGTTTTTGCAGAGCAAATTTGCTCATGATCGATTCGACGTGATCGTTGCGTCGGACGATCCGGCGGTTCAGTTTCTGATCAATCATCGCAAACAACTCTTTGGTGATGTCCCGGTGATATTTTGTGGCGTCAACGAGTATCACGGCAGCAGCGCCTATGTGAGCGCGGATCCGGCTTCGCATCCCTGGTTGGCAGGCGTTTTGGAGCAGATCGCTCTCGACAAAACAGTCGATCTCGCCTTACGACTGCGCCCGGAAACGCGCACCATTGTAACGGTGGGCGAAGGCAACGATGTTCATTACGATCGCGACCTCGCAAAACTGCATCCCGATCTCTCTGTTCGCCGCATCCATACGCAACAGCTTACGCTGGACGAAATCGGAGAGCAGGTTTCCGCGATCCCATCCGATTCGATCGTGCTGCTGAGCGCCTTCTCACGCGACCGCACCAAGCGGTTTTTGTCCATGGCGGAAAGCGTGGGGTTCGTCTGCGCTCGCAGTCCGGTGCCCGTGTTCGGCCTGAACAAGAATGCACTGGGTTACGGAATTGTCGGCGGCAAATTGAATGACGGTGACGCACAGGGCCGGACGGCCGGAGAAATGGCCGCATCGGTTCTGAACGGCGTTCCGCCTAGCGCGATTGGCATTCGCTGGGACAATCCCAACCCTTATGAATTTGATTGGCGCCAGTTGGTTCGCTGGAGTATCCCACTCTCCATGCTGCCGGCGGGAAGTATCGTGATCAACCGCCCCAAATCGTTTTACGCATTGCACCCTATCTGGGTCTGGGGCGGCATTCTTTTCACCTTGTTCCAATCAGGCGCGATCGTGTTGCTACTGCTACAAAAGCGGCAACGATTAACGGCCGAACGCATGCTAGCGGCTCACGCCCGTCAGTTGGCGCGGTCCAACTACATGCTGGAACAGTTCGCGCAAGTAACGGCTCATGACTTTCAGGAGCCGATCAGAACGGTTGCGGTCTGTACGGAACTTCTCGGCCGCTCCATCCGGGGGACGCTCGACGCCGAATCCGAGCGGGTGCTTGGTTTTACCTTGGGTAGCGCGCAGCGCATGCATGCCATGGTTCGAAGCCTGGTGGATTGGGTTACAGCGGTCGATAATTCGGAAGGACACAGTAGTGTAGCCGATACCGGGGCAGTTCTGAAACAGGCGCTGGAGAGTCGCCACGACAGCATCGAAGAGGCGAAAGCGGTGATTGCCGCGAGCTCCTTGCCTGCCATTCACGTGCAGGCCTCGCATCTACAGCGCGTTTGGGAGCATCTGTTGGATAACGCTCTCCTGTATCGGGACTCCCGACCGCCGCAGATCCAGATTTCGGCGGATCGCGTCAACTTCGGCTGGCGCTTCGCAGTTCAGGACAGCGGTATTGGCATTCCCGTGGTTGCCTACGAGCGAATTTTTGGGGTATTCAAGCGCCTGGACCGAAGCGACGACCACCGGATGGGCATGGGGTTGGCCATTTGCCGCCGGATCGTCCAGCACTATGGTGGTCGGATCTGGGTCGAATCGCACGTGGGCGAAGGCTCGAAATTCTATTTCACAATACCCGACCCGGACCGTCGTCCCGTCTCAAAAAAAGCCAACCGATGACTGCCGATCAACGCGTCCGGGTTCTGATTGTCGAGGATAATCCCGCCGATGTTTATATCACGCGCCTGGCTCTGGCGAAAGAAATGAAATTCGAAGCCATCGTGCTCGACGACGGAGCGCCGGCGATTACCTATCTGAAAGCAGAACCGCCCTACGAGGGCACTCCCACGCCGGACCTGGTAATTCTCGATCTGAACCTGAAGACCGTCGATGGCCTGGAGGTCTTGCGCTGGATCCGGGCCAAACCGAATCTACTTCAGCTTCCTGTAGTCGTCCTGAGTTCCTTTCCCCCCGACGCCCAGCACGACGCAGCGGCCCAGGCAAGCTGCTACATTCAGAAGCCGGGCAACCTGGACGAATATATGCGGATCGGACGCGCCATACGCCGGTGTTTTGAGGAAGCACAGGGGCCATCCGCCTAAAATTTCAGCCGCCCCGCAACGCACAGAAGAATTACTGAACCTGCAAGTCCTCAGCAGGCCCCCGCACACAAAAATTGACCTCGAAAATGACGCTATGCTAGCGTAATTCTTTAGGGAAGCCCGCTAACAGTCGTGGTGTGCTTGGGCTGGTAAGCCGGACCGGCTGGTCAATTTTCCTACCCTAGTAAGCTCTGCATGGATTCTACGCTAAAGGCCATTGGTGACCTGCTGGTTCAGGCAGTGCCTACCATTGTTTTCTTTATCATTCTGACGATTTACCTGAAGTACATCTTCTTCAAGCCGCTAGCCCGCATCCTGGACGAGCGGAAGAGGGCGACGGAAGGCGTTCGGGAGCTCGCACGGCGAGCCTTTGAAGCGGCCGACCGGAAGAATTCCGAGTTCGAACACGCGCTTCAGATCGCGCGGTCCGAGTTGCACCAGGAGCATGAAGCCTTGCGGCGGCAGTGGTCCGACGAGCAGGCGCAGGTCGTTGCCCAGGCGCGCGCTGAGGCCGATCAGAAGATCCAGACTGCGAAACAGCAGATCGCGAGGGAGATCGAGAAGGCGGAAGCCGAGCTCGATGCGAGGGTGGGAGATCTGAGTGAGCAGATCGTACAATCCCTGACAGCACGGAGAGCGGCATAGTGGGTCGCAGAATCGCCTGGGTGATCCTGTATGTGGCGCTGCTGGGCCTGGCAGGCACAACCACGCACGCCAAAGCCGACGAACTTACGCCTGAAGAGAAGGCCGCGCTGGACCGGGTGGGTCGGTGGAAGATCATCAACTTTAGCCTTTTCGCGATCGCGCTCGGATACGCGCTGGTCAAATATTCGCCCCGCTTTTTCAACGCCCGCTCGGCGGATATCCAGAAGGCCATCCAGGATGCCACCGGCCTGAAGCTCGAAGCGGACTTCCGCTACTCGGAAATCGACAGAAAAATGGCTACACTCGCCGAAGCCGTGGCTAAGTTACGCGCGGAGGCCGCGATCGAGATGGAGCGCGAGCATCGGCGGGTTCTCGGGCAAACCCAAGATGAAATTGCTCACATTAATCACAACGTCGCCGCGGAACTCGACGCGTTTCAGAGCGAAGGAGCGGATCGGGTAAAGCGCCGCGGGGCCCAACTAGCCCTCAGCTTGGCGGAGAGACGGCTGCAGGATCGGTTTGCATCCGGTGAACCGGACGGCTTGATGCAGGATTTCATTCACCTGGTTGAGCGGGGGGAAAACTGAGTGGTCGACGCCGTTTCCAGGCATTATGCGGGCGCACTCGCGAATGCCGTGTTTGCTCCCGGCTCGGGCCTGTCGCCCAAACAGGCGGTTGAACAATTGAAATCGGCAGCGGCGCTTATCGCCGGATCGAAGGACCTCGAGTCCGCCCTGCTTTCACCGGCCGTCACCCGGTCTCGAAAGAAGGCCGTCATCGCGCGGCTGTCCGATGAGTTGGGTCTTCACCGGCTCGTCCGCAATTTTCTGCTGGTGGTTGTCTCGCATCGCAGAACCAGGGATTTGAAAGAGATCGAGAAGAATTTTGATCTTATTGTGGACGAACGATTGGGGTGGATCCCCGCTGAGATCGCCTCCGCCAGAGATCTGACTCCTGAGCAGCGGCAGCGGATCGAAAAGACTCTGGGATCAAAGCTTGGTAAATTCATCCGGGCGGAGTATAAAGTAGATCCCGCACTCATTGGCGGGGTACGGGCGCGGGTGGCATCCAGGGAATATGACGCAACAATCCGGGGCAAAATCGACAGCCTGCGCCAACGCCTGGTAGCGCATCTTTAAAGGATTTAACTATGGCTCATATCAGAGCAGATGAAATTTCTCGCGTTCTGCAATCGGAGATTGAGAACTTCGATGCGGTCGCGAATGTCTCCGAAACTGGTTCCGTCATCAGCGTTGGCGATGGCATTGCCCGCATTTACGGTCTGGAAAACGTAATGGCCGGGGAGCTGGTTGACTTCGGCGGCGATGCAGTCGGTCTCGCACTGAACCTGGAAGAAGATCAGGTCGGTGCCGTGTTGCTGGGCGATTACAGCGACATCAAAGAAGGCGGCCAGGTCAGGCGCACGGGCCGCATCATGTCGATTCCTGTCGGTGAAGCCATGGTGGGGCGCGTCGTAAACGCGCTGGGCCAGCCGATCGACGGGAAAGGACCGATCGATACCACCGAGTTCAATCCGCTGGAACGGCTTGCTCCCGGCGTTGTCGACCGCCAGCCGGTGAAGCAGCCGGTGCAAACCGGCCTTAAAGCGATCGATGCCATGGTGCCGATTGGCCGCGGACAGCGCGAGCTAATCATTGGCGATCGCCAGACCGGCAAAACCACCGTGGCGCTGGACACGATCATTAATCAGCGCGGGCAGGACATGATTTGCATCTATGTCGCTATCGGCCAGAAGCGGTCGACCGTGGCGCAGGTGGTCAAGACACTCGAAGAACACAACGCCATGGACTATACCGTGGTAGTGGCGGCGACCGCTTCGGATCCCGCTCCCATGCAGTACATCGCGCCATACGCCGGCTGCTCTATCGGCGAATACTTCCGGGATTCCAAGCGGCATGCGCTTTGCGTTTACGACGATTTGTCCAAGCACGCCGCGGCTTATCGCGAAATCTCTCTTCTCTTGCGCCGGCCCCCCGGCCGCGAAGCATTTCCCGGCGACGTATTTTACCTGCACAGCCGCCTGCTGGAGCGCGCTGCCAAGCTTTCCAATGAAAAGGGCGGCGGATCGCTTACCGCCCTGCCCTTCATTGAGACGCAAGCCGGCGACGTTTCCGCCTACATTCCTACTAACGTCATTTCCATCACCGACGGCCAGATCTATCTCGAAACCGATCTTTTCAATTCCAATATTCGTCCGGCCATCAACGTCGGCCTGTCTGTAAGCCGCGTCGGCGGTAGCGCGCAGATTAAAGCGATGCGTTCCGTCGCGGGCAGCTTGCGTCTTGAGCTCGCGCAGTATAGAAACCTTGAGGCCTTCGCCCAGTTCGGCTCCGATCTCGATAAGGCTTCGCAAGATCAGCTCAATCGCGGCAAACGCTGGGTCGAAGTTCTGAAACAACCCCCCTATTCGCCCATTCCGGTCGAAAAGCAAGTGGCGATTCTGTTTGCCGGTGCCAACGCCTATCTTGATGACCTTGCAATCGAGGATATTCGCCGCTTTGAGACGGATCTCTACCGCTATCTCGACAACAGCAAGCCGGAACTGCTGCAAGCCATTCGCGAGAAGAAAGAATTGAACGACGAGATCAAAGGCCAGCTCAATGGCGCGCTGAAGGAGTTCAAACAGCGATTCCAGGGCGACAAGCGCCAAAAAGCAGAGGGGAGTAAGGACCAGCGCGGCACGACGGCACAGGGTCCGGGCGAAAGCATGCCCGGTGCACAGAGCGCAAACGGAGCCCGCCCGCCCGCCAAGGCCGAACCGGCAGCAAACGCACAACCCTCCAGGACGCCCGCGCGAGTCTAGCGAATGCCGAGCTTGATCGACCTTCGACGCCGCATCCGCAGCGTCAAGAACATGCAGCAGATTACCAAGGCCATGAAGATGGTCTCGGCTGCAAAGCTGCGCCGCGCCCAGGAACGCGCCATCGCGTCCCGGCCCTATGCCTCCATGTTGTCGCGAGTGCTTTCGAACGTCGCGGCGGCGGCGGCCGGGCTTCAGGAAACCGAGGACCTTCCGCTTCTGCAGGCTCGTGAGGAGAAGAGAATCCAGTTGATCGTAGTGAGCAGCGATACGGG
>JAICXK010000298.1 GCA_025980435.1 Bryobacteraceae bacterium | reverse complement strand
TCAGCACTCTTGCTGAAGCGTCTTCATCTGGGTCTCAAGATTGCGGGAGTAGTCACGTTCCGCCTGAAGCTCCGCCTGAAGCTTTTTCACCAGACCTTCTAACCGCAAGACCTCAACCTTCAGCTTGGTCATCTCACTGCCGTTGCCATTCCCGTTCGCAGCTTTTGCAACCGGAGCAGGCGATGGACTGATGGCTGCCGGCTTTGGAGCAATCTCGACTTCAGGCCACATTCCTGGATATTCATTGCCGACAGCCGGAGTCGCAGGCTTTGGCATGGCGGCAGCCGGAGATGGAGCGGAAGAAAAGATCGCGCTCAGGGCCGCAGCCGTTTCTGACGGAGCACTCACGGCCGCGGGAGTGCGGTTCAAGCCCAGCAGGTGCCGCACGCGGGCGATCAGGTCCTGCGGCTGAAACGGCTTGCGCAGAAGTTCGTCAGCTTTGGCGGAGAAAGCACGCTCCGCAACCGCGCGATTCACCACGCCCGACATGAGAATCACCGGAGTCTTGCACAGCTCCGGATGGCCCTTGATGAACTGACAGACCTCGTAGCCGTCTTTCTCCGGCATGATAACGTCTGTGATGACGATGTCCGGCCGGGTCCGCTCGATCTCTCCGAGCGCCTTGGCGGCGTCGTGCGTTGCCACAACGTTCAGGTTCTCGCGCCGGAAGGCGATCTTGATCACCTCGCGCATGGTGGCACTATCGTCAATGAATAAGACTGTAGGCATTGCAGCCATCAGAATCCTCCCTCGGATTCGCTTTGCCCGGCTTCGTCAAGCTCGCGCAAGGCATTCAGCATCAATTCCGTTGCGGAGCGCAGCACAGTACGCGTCGCGGCGCTCTCGCCCGGCAGGAATTTGTAAGATCCACTTTCCATTCCGTTGCAGCTCTTTACGATCTGCACCACGGCATCATCACCGATCAGTTCGCCGCATTCGGCGTGCATGATGTTGCCGCTTTCAAAAAACATGATTCCGTCAATTACGTCAGCATTCACATAGAGCGATCCAGACTGGCGCGTATGCGAAAGCATCTGCACGATTCCGGGAAGGTCCATGTGAGAGAGGCTTCCGCTGAGCGCAGTATCAGAGGAACCGAGCATCTGCACCGGCTGAAAACCTTCGTTGTGGCTGCGCAGAAAAGTCTTGACCTGCGAAGCGATCAGTTCCGCTCCCAGGCGCTTGTCTACGTAGTCGGCGCAGCCTGAGCGAAATGCTTCCATAAGCGCCTGCTCGCCTCCATCGCCAATGGCAATCACCGGGATGTGCGCAGTTTTAGGATCGGCGTGCAGGATCGGCGGCAGCTCGTGAGCGTTGATCTCGCGCAGCGTGGTGGAACAGAGAATGGCGGAAGGAGTGTCATACTCCAGCGTGGTCAGCGCATAGCCGGCCTGCGTGCTGTGAGAAACTTCAAAGCCTTCCTGCTTCAATGCCTCGCTCATGCGTTTGGCAAAAAACACGTTGGCATCAATGAGAAGGATCTTGCCCGGAGCTGTGACAAAGGCGCTCATGAGCCAACCCTCGCCGCACTGAATATTTGCAAAACGCGTTTCTCTATGGCTCCGAAGATGTCGTCTGCCGGATGCACCACGTCAATCGCGCCGGTCTTGATTGCTTCTTGCGGCATGCCGAAGATCACAGCGGTGGATTCGTCCTGCGCAATGGTGAAGCCGCCGGCTGCCTTAATGGCTTTCACGCCTTTTGAGCCGTCATTTCCCATTCCGGTCAAGACCACGCCAATCGTATTGGGACCGGAGTAGGCGGCAGCGCTCTCAAACAGCAGGTCGGCGCAGGGGCGATAGCCGGAAATGCGCGGCCCGTCGTCCAGCACGATTCTGCCGGTTGCTGAAATCCTCATGTGGTGGGTGCCCGGACACACGTAGATTTGCCCGGGCACAATAATTTCGCCGGCTTCCGCTTCTTTCACTTTCATGCGGCTGACTTCCCCAAGCTGGTTGCTGAACTGAGAAGTGAAATTTCCCGGCATGTGCTGCACCAGGACCACTGCTCCAGGAAAATCCGCCGGGAAGAGCGGGGCAAACTTCATCAGCGTGGCCGGTCCTCCGGTGGAAGACGCGACCACCACCATGGGAAATCTTCCTGCGCCGCGGCCCGCGCCGTTGCTGTTCTCTCTGCTCTTTGCGGAGAGCGCTTCGAGCGATGATTCACCTTCAGGCTGAGGAAGTTTGGAGCGCGTGGCCGTACGCACCACCCGCACTTTCGCGGCCATCTTCAACTTGCGGCAGAGCTCTTCGCGCACGGAGCTCATATCCAGGTCAATCGCGCCGGAAGGCTTGGAAACGAAATCAATGGCTCCGAGCTGCAGGGCTTTCAGCGTTACTTCTGCGCCTTCGCGTGATTCCGAACTCACGATCAGAATGGGACGGGGGGTGCGCGACATAATCAGCTCGGTCGCTTCCAGCCCGTCCATGCGGGGCATATTGATGTCCATGCTGACCACGTCCGGCTTCAGCAAATCGCTCTGCTCCACGGCTTCGCGGCCGTCTTTAGCTTCGCCGCAAATCTCCAGCGCCGGGTCAGACGAGATGATTTTTTGCAGCACTTTGCGCATGAATGCCGAATCATCCACCACCAGCACGCGAATTTTGCCGTTGCCTGCCATTCGCTCTATTGCACTACCTCAGTAGCTACAGAACTTACTCCAATCAATCTTCCTACCGCGGCCAGGAACTGCTCTTCCTGTACCGGTTTGGTCAGGAACGCGGATGCCCCTTCCTTCATGGCGCGTTCGCGATGTTTGATTCCGGCGCGCGAAGTAACCACCATTACCGGTGTGCCGCGGGTCTGGGCATCGTTCCTGAGATGGGCCAGCAGCTCATAGCCGTTGGTACGCGGCATTTCGAGGTCGGTAATTACAAGGTCGCACGGAGTCTGCGAAATGATTTCCAGCGCTTCCAGCCCGTCGGCTGCGAGTTTCACGCGATAGCCGCCTTTTTCCAGCATGCGCCCAACAAACTTACGCACGCTGATGGAATCGTCCACCAGGATGATGACTTTTTCCTTTTCGACCGGTTCGCTTGCGGCTTTCGGAATCGAGTTCTGCGCAACCGCTTCCGCTCCGGGAGCAAAGATTCGGGCAGCATTGGCGACGGCTGCAGCAGGAACATGCTCGAGGGCTTCGACTGCGACCAGCCGGTTCACGTCAATCACCAGCACCAGGCTTCCGTCCGGAGCGATCGTGGCGCCGGGGAACATTTTGACGCGATCAAGATATCCGCCCAGTCCTTTGATCACGATTTCATCCTTGCGTACGACGTCCTCGACTACGATACCCACCTGGCGACCCTGAGCTCTCACCACCACCATGCGGTAAAAACCATTCACTGCATGGACAGGTTCCAATCCAAGCGTGACATCCAGGCGCACGACGTCAATTTCAGCATCGCGCACGCGCGTGCGAAGTTTGCCCTCGCGTTGCGCAAGTTCCGGTTCGCGCACGCGGCGAATCTCCTCGACTGCTGTCACCGGCACTGCAAAGATGCTCTTCCCGCAACGCACAAATACCGCTTGCGAGATGATGAGCGTGAGTGGGACCTTCAGAGTGAAGCGGGTTCCTTTGCCTTGCTCGGTGCTGACTTCAATTTCACCGTTGAGCTGAGCCAGGTTGGAACGGACGACATCGAGTCCTACGCCGCGTCCGGCCAACTCGGTCTTGCGGCTGGCGGTCGAAAAGCCAGGCTGGAAGAGCAGGTCCAGCAGCTCCGCATCATTCAGGCTGGGCGCCTGGTCTGGATACACCAGCCCGCTTTCGACCGCGGTCTTCCGTACTGCCTCGTAATCAATCCCGTGCCCGTCATCTTCAACTTCCACCAGAATGTTGTTTCCCTGGTGCCGCGCCCTGACGGTCAGGCGGCCCACGTCGTTCTTACCTGCCTGATAACGCTCTTCTTCCGGCTCGATTCCATGCGCAACCGCGTTGCGTACCAGGTGAATCAACGGATCGGAAATCTGTTGCACGATGTTGCTGTCCAGTTCCGTCTCGGCGCCTTCGAAGCTGATCTCCACCCGCTTGTTTGCCGCCTTGGCAGCATCCCGCACCGTACGCGAGAGCCGCGTATAAAGGTTCGCGATGGGAACCATGCGCGCGCCGGCAATCTCATCCTGCAAGCGATGTGCGACCTTGGTGAAGCCTTCAATCTCAGAGTTGACGCGCCGGGCAAAGCCTTCCAATTGATTCAAAACTTCTGTGAGATCAGCCGAGATTTCCATCAGCGAGCGCGAAAGGATGTTGAAATCGTCGTACCGGTCCATTTCCAGTTCGCTGAACTCCGACAGCGAAGAGTCCGGCGAATATCCGTATCCGGAATACGGCGCTCCCGAAAAAGCATCCGTACTGCTGCTTCGGAACAGCGTGGAATGAACGCGGCTGAACTCGTGCTTCTCCTGGAATTCGCTGACCTTCTCCTGCATACGAGTTTTCGAGAGGTTCAGGATTTCGGCCAGATGCTCCAGTTCTGAGAGCCGCCCGAGCATTCGCGTGCGGTTGATCACCAACTCGCCGACGGCGTTCATCATGCGCTCCAGCCGCTCCATGGAAACGCGCACAGACTTTGGCTGAAGACGTATGGGTCCTTCGCTGGTTGCAGGAGCGCTATCGGCAGGAGTTGCCGCAGGACCTGCCTCTCCGGAAGCGATTTCCCTGGCCCGCGCATATTCCGCCAGCAGCGCTTCTTCTTCCGCTGAGAGCTCGACCGGAGCGGCGCCGGCAGACTGCTCGTGCGATTCTTCACGAAGCGACTCCGGCTGCGGAACCGGAGCAGGCGCACCTTGAGTGATGCGGTTGATCTTCGCCAGCAGAGCGGATACGCTGTGCTGAATTTCTGATTCGTCTGTCCAGTTGCGATAGATGAATTTCTTCAGGAGATCAACCGACTCCAGGCAAACATCAATGATCCCGGCGCTCGGTTCGAGTTCTCCATCGCGCATGCGACCAATGAGTTCTTCCGCGGCGTGGGCCACGTGAGAAATCCGGTGCAGGCCAACTTGCGCCGCCGATCCCTTGACCGTGTGCATGGAGCGGAAGAGCTGATGAATCTGCTCCGGGCTCCTGTCAGTCTCTAACGCCAGCAGACAACTGGTGACGATCTGCAGGTGCTCCTCGGCTTCAGGAACAAAGAACTCAAGAATCTCGGCCGGAACGTCGTCGTCTTGCGGCAGCGGTTCAAGCTCGACAGCAGGCTCCGGTAGCGGCTCGGGATCTGAAGGTAGTGGCGCTTCGGAAACAGCAGGCTGCTCCGCGATTGCCGGCGCTTCCGGCTCCGCAGCAGTCGCCGCCGGAAACGCAAACGAGTAGCGTTGCTTGAGCGCGGCAAAATCTTCTTCTGGTTCCGTTCCGGTGTCGCTGATGACGGTGAGGTCGGTCTCGAGCAGAGCAACCGATTCAGAGATGAACTCCACCAGCGTGGAGACAGCGTCCGCTCCGATGGAAGCATTCATCGCATATTGAAAGACGTGCGCCAGCTTCCCTGCCACTTCCGAGAAGAGCGGAAAGCCATACGAAGCCGAGGTTCCGGCCAGGCTGTGCGCAGAGATATAAAGCCGCTCCACGTCCTCGCGGGAAGGCGAGGCGTCCAGCAGAATGCCGCAGTATTCCCGCAGGAACTGCAGCCGTTCCGCTGCTTCCTGAAGGAAGATCTCGACCAATTCTGCTCCGTTGTGGTTCAAGCTTTCTCCTGCGCGAAGGCGTTCTTCCGCATCGCAGCCGGTTTCTGGTAAATCAGCGAATCGCGATAGACCTGGCTTTCAAACTTCACTTCCGC
>JAICXK010000267.1 GCA_025980435.1 Bryobacteraceae bacterium | reverse complement strand
GCCGATAGCGTTCGGGACAAAGGGAACGCCTTCTTTCCGCAGTATGTCGGCATATTGGGCATCGTACGTGGATCGTCGAACCGGACATCCGGGCCGCGGATATTCATTGATGCCCTTAGTGAGGACAAGGCGCAAGTGCACAGTGATAAATGCAATCAGCAGGCCTGGAATGATGAAGACGTGCAGCGTAAAAAAACGCGATAGCGTTTCGCCCGCGATTATGGGTCCAGCCAGAACCAGGTGTACGAGTCCCGCGCCAACGAAGGGGATCCTGCCTAGAATGGAAGCCCCAATCCCAAGCCCCCAATACGCGTCCTGATCAAACCGCATCACCTGTCCCGTGAAGGCCAACGCGAGCGTTGAAACGAAGAGAAAAATGCCGCTGACCCAGGTCAACTCGCGCGGATATTTGTAGGCTCCGAACAGGAACACCTGAATCATGTGAACGGTCATCAAGGCGACCATGAAGTTCGAGCCCCAGTAATGGACGGCCCGCAGGTACCAGCCCCAGAACTGCGCATGATTCAGATACTGCAGGCTGGTATAGGCTTCATTGGTAGAAGGAATGTAGACAAAGGCGAGGCACGCTCCGCTAATGATCTGAATGATGAAACATAGCAAGGTCGCGCTACCAAAGACATAAAACCAGCTACCCGAACTGGCTGGGACTTCGTGTCCGGCTGTCGACGCGTAAAGAGCTGTTAAATGCAGCCGTTCATCCAGCCAGACCGCTAACTTCCGCATAGTGTTCATCGCCCCGTATCTTCCCTGCTATACCGGATTCGAGAGCGTTGGCATTTCACCGCCCTTCACCCAAAGCTGACCGTTTTCCACCTTGTAGTCATATTGAAAGAGCCCGCGCGGGGGCGGACCGGCCGCACGGGATCCATCTTCGTAATAAGCGCCTCCGTGGCAGGGACACAAGAACAGTCCCGACTCCTGGAACCACCGGACCGGACAACCCAGGTGCGTACAGTTGATGGCAAAGACCTGAAACGTGTCGCCTCGGAGACGGCGCACCCAGCAAGGAATGTTCGCGGTTTCGCCGTCCCACGGGCGCGTATAGGGATTCCGGTAAGCCGCGATGCGCGTGGTCTGCTCCGGAAAGCTATCGAGGTCGCCCAGCGAGATCCAACTGCGAGGATCTTTGCGCTGAACAAAACTCGAGAATACGAATCCGACCAGCGGTATGGCAAGGATCACACCGGCGGCCACATTCACCGCTACACCCGCGGCAAATAGCCAATCGCGCCGCGTAGTCTGCGAGCTTACTTTGCCGGCTTCCTGTTCCGCTCCCGTATTTTCGGAGTTCGGCTTCGAATGTTCTGTCATTTCACTCCTCGCTCTGCTTCGCAATTTTCGTATTCGGAGGCCGCATCGAAGAAAGATAGGCGACCAGGTCCGTCACGTCCTGATCGGTAAGCGCTCGACCCAGGTTCAGGTTTCGGAAGCTCGGCATTCCAAAATCGGGCCGGCCAAAGAGAATCGAGGTGCGCAGGTACTGATCGCTGGCCAGAGCCAGAACAGCAGGATCCGTAACCGAGCCGATGGGCGCGCCCTTACCATGGCACATGAAACAATCTCGTGCAAACAATTTCTTGCCTTGCGCGGGATCTCCGGGCACGTTGCCCGCGCTATAACGGGGAACGGCGACACCGTGCAGATTTACAGGTTTGGCCCAATTCTGTTCGATTCCGTCTACCAAAGCGGTAATCTGCTTCGGATATAAAGGTCCTCCCTGACTGCGCGCCCACGCCGGCATGGCGGTTCCCTTCCGGCCATTCTCAATTACGTTCCGAAGCGTGTCTTTCGGAATAACAGCCAGATACAAAGGATCGTTCAGCGGCCGCCCCGCGCCATATTTACCGTCGACACCATGACACCCTGAGCAGTTCTCGCTGAAAAGCGTGGAGAAATCCGTTACCTCCGCAGGAGTGATTTCCGGCTTGGGCTTTCCAGGAGGCGTGCAGCCCGCCGTTAATAAAACGGCGATGCCGATGCCGGCGAAGACGTATGAAAGCCGTGATTGCATGGCAGAAGGCGCGCTCTCCCTCACTTATCCGAATCCTCGCGCGGCGGCCGGATGCCGGGAGCTTCGAGCTTCGCGCGTTCCGCGATGCTCCAGGACTGCATCGTGTGAATGTTGGTGCTTCGGGCAATCACGTAGCCGCCTATTAAACCGAAGGCGAGCTGGCAGACCACAAACCAAGGCCAACTGATCCGCTCGTTCAAAACGGGATTAAGGATATTGAGAGTAGTTGCAACCAGGCCGCTCCAAAACAGCGGCATCAGAATACCTGCCCAAAACGGCGCGTGCTTGGGAAACATCGGCAGAATGGCTGCGTATACGATTCCCATAAGGATGGAAAGGACCCCGTGGCCGATGAACGCAGCGACGAAGGCCAGACCATTGAACGCCCGCAACTGCTCTAACGACTGAGAGCCCATGTCGGGAATCACGACGCCCGCCAGCAGGTTAATCGGATACCAGATGCTGTGTTGCGCTATCAGGCCGTACAAGCACGCAAGCCCAGCCATGGCTACCCCGCCCGCCAAACCGCCCCGAATTCCCGCGGAATAAGGACGCGCGCTCTCGGGAACATGCACGCGATGGCCCGACTCGCCGAGTTTGAGACGCACCACTGTGCGTGTCTCAACCATAATAGGAGCGGGCCGGTGGGCGGGGTCGACCGGCACTTCCTCGTACTTTTCAATCGGAATCAGGTCGTGCCACCAACCGAGCGCCGCGCGAAAGGCCAGCACGAAACCGACCGCGCTGACGGCCCAGTGAGTCACCAATCCGGCGCAGAGCAGCGTAATCCCAAAGGCAAACACCATCGGCCAGAAGGTCGGATGGGGCAATTCTATGTGCGACTGCTCCGTTCGCTCTCCGGCTTCTCCGTGATGGATTTCGTGCGACATGTCCCGATCCCCTTACCTACCGACTATGTACACCACTGTAAAAACGACTACCCAAACCGCATCGACGAAGTGCCAGTACCAGGAAAGAAAGAGAACCCGCCTGAATTGGGTCTGAATCGGAAAACCCATCAGCGTGACCGCCAGCACAATCAACAGGAAAATCATTCCCACGGTAACGTGGCTTGCATGCAGGCCGACGAGCGAGTAAAAAGTCGATCCGAAGAGGTTCGTGCTGATAGTTAGATGATCTTCGTAGATCAGCTTCTTCCATTCCAGGCCGGTAGCGACCAGAAACTCGAGCCCGAGACAGATGGTCACGATCCACCAGAATTTAAACCGGCCCAGTTCGTTCTTGGATAGAGCGTGCTCAGCCAGGTAAACGGTCAGGCTGCTCGAAAGCAGGCAGATGGTCGCGATGATTGGGATTTCCAGAACGTCTTTCGGGTATGGTCCAACCAGGCTCTTACCGATGTACACAAGGTAGGCGGCCACAAAAATAGAAAAGAGCGCCGTCTCCGTGATAATCAGAAAAATGATTCCGACTTTGCCGCGATCCGGGGGCGTCCATTGCTGCTCTAACGTCAGCGCGTCGGCGGTTAAGGCTTCGTTATCGGCCATGTTCTATTCGTATTTCCAATCCGGATCCTGCGGATGCTTGAGATCCCAAAGAGGCCGGCTGCTGCGAACCACGGGCAACTTCTCGAAGTTGTACTCCGGAGGTGGAGAGGTAGTCGCCCACTCCAGTGTCCACCCATCCCACGGGTCATCTCCGGCAGGCTCGCCCTTCTTCAACGTGTACAGAACGTTCCAGACAAAGCAGGCGACAGCGGCAGCCTGAATGAAAGCGCCCACGGAGGCGATGAAATTGATGGTGTCCCAGCCCCGGTCCGGCGCGTATGTATAGATGCGGCGGGGCATCCCCAGAAATCCGGCAAAGTGCAGAGTGAGAAACGTCATGTTAAAGCCAATGACAAACAGCCAGAAATTCCACTTCCCCAGCTTTTCGCTCAATAGCTTGCCCGTTACTTTTGGGAACCAGTAATAGATTCCGGCGAAGATCCCGAACACCGCCCCACCAATCAGCGTGAAATGGAAGTGCGCAACCACGAAATAGGAATCGTGTAACTGCCAGTCGAAGGGCGCTACGGCCAACATGATGCCCGTGAGCCCGGCAACCAGAAATTGCAGCAAGAAAGCGCAGCAGTACATCATCGCCGTCGAATAGCGTATGCGACCGCCGTACATAGTTGCGGTCCAGTTGAATATCTTGATTCCCGTCGGAACTCCTACCAGCATGCTGGACGCCGCAAAAAACGTATTCGACCAGGCAGTCATACCGACTGCGAACATATGATGCGCCCAGACGCCGAGGCTGATAAAGCCGATCGCGACCACCGCGCCCACCATTGCGGGCTTGCCGAAAATCGGCTTGCGGGAAAAGACCGGAATGACCTCCGACAGGATCGCGAAGGCCGGGAAGATCAGGATGTACACCTCCGGATGGCCGAAGATCCAGAAGAAATGCTGCCACAAAACCGCCGAGCCGCCCGCCTGTGTTTCGAAAAAGTTCGATCCGAGATGCCGATCCATCAGCAGCATGATCTGCGCGGCATTCAGCGGGGGAAGCGCGATCAGGATCAGCCAGGAATCGACCAGCATGACCCAGACAAACATCGGCATCCTGCTGAGCGTCATGCCCGGGCAGCGCAGCGAAATGGTCGTCGCAATGACGTTAATGGCACTCGCGATGCTTCCCACGCCCGAGACCAGAATCCCGAGGATCCAATAATCGGTAGCCGCCCCTCGTGAAAATGCTTTCGACGTCAGCGGGGCATACGCGAACCATCCCACGTCTGGTGCGGACCCTGCACCCCCCAATCCACCTCCGCCGATATAGCTGAAGTACAGCAGCAATCCGCCGAACAGAAAAATCCAGAACCCGAAGGCGTTCATTCTTGGGAACGCCATATCCCGCGCTCCGATCATCAAGGGCACGAAATAGTTAGAGAATCCTGCGATCATCGGCATCCCCAGGAGGAACACCATGGTGGTGCCGTGCATCGTGAAGAGCCGGTTGAAGGTGTCCGGGGAGACGACATGACTCTCCGGAAACATCAACTGCATGCGGATCACGACGGCCATGATGCCGGCGATAATCATGAAGATCAGCGCCGCAACTATGTACATCAAGCCGAGGCGTTTGTGATCGACAGTCGAGACCCAGGAATACAGCGCTTCCGAAAAAGAGTAGGTCTTCTCCCCGTGCCTCGGACGCTCGAGTGGATAATCTATCGAAGCCATAGCCTCCTCCGCATCACTTCAGGGTCTCCAGGTACGCAACCACCTGGTCCAGTTCTTTGTCAGTCAGCTTCATGCTGGGCATCAAGCATCCGGGCTTGATTGCCTGCGGATCATTTACCCAGGCACGCAGATGTTCGGGCGTGTTCGTCAGCACCCCAGCCCCAATGTTTTCCCTCGACATCAAGTGAGTCAGATCGGGACCAAACTGGCCGATAGAACCCGTCCCTCTGATGGTGTGGCAGTTGACACAGGAGAGCGATTGATAAACAGCCTTCTGCGCGCTAACGCTGGGATCTTCGACAGCCGGCTTGGCTTCGTTCGCGGCCCATGTGTTGAAATCGGCAGGTTCCTGCGCAATGACTCGCAGGAGCATGTTGGCGTGCTGCGTTCCGCAGTATTCGGCGCAATTTCCGTAATAGACGCCGGGTTCCCTTGGATCAATCCAGGTAAAGTTCTGACGGTTCGGAATCAAATCCATCTTGCCCCCCAATTGGGGAACCCAAAAGCTATGGATAACGTCCTGACTTTCCAGAGTGAGGTAGGTAGCGTTATTTCCGTCGCGCGAAACGGGCACATGGATTTCGTTTGCAGTGCGTACAGTGAACTGCGGATAATCCACTTCCCACCACCACTGATGCCCGACCAAGGTCACTTTGGTGGTTGAGGCCGGCGGGCTAGCGTTTTCGACGCCCGCGATAACACGGGCCGACACGCCGATCAATACAAAGACAATCAAAATCGGAATTACCGTCCACGCGACTTCAATCTGGTTGCTTCCGTAAACTTGCGGCGGCTCCTGGTGTTCGTCGTCGCCGGGCTTGCGGCGAAAACGCCACATCGTGTAAATAATCAGCCCCGCGACGACGACGAAAATGACGCCGGTGATCGCCAGAGTCAGGAGCGCTATATTCTTTTCCGAAGCGCCCGGCGTTGCCAGAGGCCTGAAGATGTTCGCGATCCGGTGCTGAGGAAGCCCGGGAACATTGGCCTGCAGCAAAGCTAGTTGAGCATGGTTAAACAATCAGCGTTCCCCCTTTGCTGAGCCGCAATACTCAATGTACCGTGCGGTCGGCTCAGGAGTTCGCCGCAGCCGCCGGCAGCAATACAAGCACGCCCCCGGATATATTGAGAGCACGACTATGCCGCTTGCGATTCAATCACGGGAAACTGAGGGGATTACGATTTTCGACCTCCACGGGCGCATAGTGGCGGGACCGGAGTCTACAGAACTTCGCGATGCGCTTACCCGGTTTGCTTTGGAACCGCGCCCGAATCTGATCCTAAACATGCAGCACGTCCATTTCGTCGACAGCACCGGCTTGGGCATTCTGGTGGTGGGCCATTCCGCAATGGAGCAAGGTGGCGGGGCATTGAAGCTGCTGAATGTCTCGAAGCGCAGTGCGCAGCTTCTGATCCTCACCAAGCTGTCAACTGTCTTTGAAATGTTTGATGACGAGCAGTCGGCGATCAATAGCTTCTTTCCGGATCGGGAGGTGAAACGGTTCGATATTCTCGAATTCGTGAAAAGCCAGGATTCCGATATACCTGAGCGCTCCTGAACCCACGGTAATCTCGGGGCGGCAAAGCCAACCGACGCGCCGATCAGGAAAGCGGGCAGTGAACTGCCCGCCGGCACGATAAATCATGCGCCACCAACCAGAATTGAAGAATATTACTTCAGGGATTCAGGCAGCTTCATCCTCGGCGTTGGGGTCCCAATCGGCGAAGAGATCGGGCTGGAGGTCGATAGCGCGGACCTCGATTTGTTCGAGTGAAAATTCGAACCCAAGTTTGGCCGGATCGTCGAAATCGTCCTGGCGGTC
>JAICXK010000167.1 GCA_025980435.1 Bryobacteraceae bacterium | reverse complement strand
GCCACACTCTGGGCCAGCGGTTTCCCGTTTTCAAGAGTGATGGTACGCGCGATTTCGTCCTGGCGCCCCTTTACTTCGTCCGCTACGCGCTGCAGGAACGTGCTGCGTTCTTTCGCCGTCAGCCTCCGCCACGCCGTGAATGCGCCCTCGGCGGCACGCAGCGCCTCCTGGACTTGTCGCGAATCCACTGTCGAGACTCGGGCAAAGGCCTGCTCTGTGGCTGGATTTATTATTTCAATTTCCCGCTGTGTGGCCACCCATTGGCCTCGCAGGTAAATCTTGTACGCCTCGCTTTGCTGTTGTGTGTGCATAAACGTTCCGAGCTGCTGGAAATATAATGGCAGCTTCCTGCTTCAATGCCGAAGCGCGTGATAAACAGAAGCTCATTCGCAGCCGAAGACCGTATCGCACAGAATGTAGCTCTCCGCACGCGCCGGCGTGTGATGTGGCGTTTTCTGCCGTTTCTGATTTTCGCCTATCTGCTCGCCTATCTGGATCGAGCCAACTTGAGCGTCGCAAAACTTCAGATGCAAGGCGAGCTCGGCTTCACGGATCAAATTGTCGGATTTGGCGCGGGTGTTTTCTTTCTAGGCTATTTTCTTCTGGAGATTCCCGGTAGTCTGATTGTCGAGCGCTGGAGTGCCCGAAAATGGTTCGCGCGCATCATGATCGGCTGGGGCCTGGTTGCCGGCCTTACGGGGCTGATCGGTATGCCGCTGATCGGTACATCATGGTTCACCGGCCTCAGCACTCGCCATCAGTTCTATCTCGCGCGATTTCTCCTGGGTGCGGCCGAGGCAGGCTTCTTTCCAGGCGTGATCGTTTTTCTCTCCCATTGGTTTCGCTTTGAAGATCGTACGCGCGCCAAGGCGTGGTTCATGATGACCCAGCCGCTGGCGATCGTGGTGGGTATCCCTCTATCGCGCTGGATTCTGGAGAATGTTCATGGCTACGGCCTGGCCGGTTGGCGCTGGGTATTCATTCTCGAGGGCCTGCCACCAATTGTCGTCGGAGTGGCGGCGCTGTTCTATTTGACCGATCGGGTACATCAGGCTCGCTGGTTACGTCCGGACGAGAAACAATGGCTGATGGCCGAACTCGCACGGGAAGAGAGCGCAAAGATCGCCGCCCGCCGCGTGCGAATACTCGATGCCTTTCGCGATCCCCAAACCGCTCTGCTCATCGCGGTCCTTTTTCTGGTCGTGACCAGCAATCAAGGTCTCCTGTTTTTTCTCCCTTCAATTACAGAGAACCTGAAAGGGTTGTCCGTCGCCGAGCGGACAGCTATGGCCACCGCTCCGTATTTGTTTAGCATCGCTGGTATTCTGCTGAACGGCTTCTGGTCGAGCCGCACTGGAGATCGCCGGTGGCACACCGCCGGACCGATCCTGGCAACTAGCGCGGTGCTCGCTTGTCTGGTTCTGTCGAGTTCCAACATCGCGCTCATGATTCCGCTCTTATGCATTCTAGGCCTCACGATGCAGGCCTGGCTGCCGGTCTTCTGGACTCTTCCCACAATTTTTCTGGGACAATCCGCTGCTGCGGCCGCAATCGGTACCATTAACTCGTTCGGTAACCTGGGAGGTTTTGCCGGTCCGTATATGTTCGGTTATCTGCGGACCGCGACCGGACATTACAAATCCGGCTTGTGGTTTATCACAGGCTGCATGCTGCTTTCCGGGCTGCTTGCAACTCGAATCCGTGTCGAAAGGCTAAACAAGAGCAATGAAACGACCTGAAGATCTCCGAAGCTTTCGCTGGTTCGGGCCGCCCACGATGAGAGGCTTCAGCCATCGCTCACGCATGCAGCAGTTTGGGTATCGCAAGGAGGATTTTGTCGGCAAACCTGTAGTGGCCATCGTTAACACCTGGAGCGAAATGAATCCATGTCACTCTCATTTACGCGAGAGGGCCGAAGCGGTCAAGAAAGGTGTCTGGCAGGCGGGCGGTTTTCCCGTGGAAATTCCCGCTTTCTCCATTACAGAAACCTACATGAAGCCCAGCCCGATGCTCTACCGCAATCTGCTGGCGATGGAGACGGAAGAGAACCTTCGCAGTCTGCCGGTGGACGGCGCGGTACTGATGGGTGGTTGTGATAAGACCACGCCCGGTTTGCTGATGGGGGCAATCAGCATGAATCTGCCGTTCATCTATTTGCCCGCGGGTCCGATGCTGCGTGGAAACTGGAAAGGACAACCCTTGGGCAGCGGAACCGATTTGTGGAAGTTTTGGACAGAGCGCTGCGCTGGCACAATCAGCGAGACCGAGTGGAACGAAATGGAAGGCGGTATTGCGCGGTCTCCCGGCTTCTGCATGACCATGGGCACGGCATCCACGATGACCGCTATGGCCGAAGCACTAGGGCTAACGCTGCCGGGAGCTTCTTCAATCCCTGCTGTCGATTCTAATCATGTTCGGATGGCAATCGACTGCGGCAAACGGATTATCGAGATGATCTGGGAGGATCGCAAACCGAAGGAGCTGTTAACCAGCGAGTCCTTCGACAATGCAATCACGGTGGATATGGCGCTGGGCGGTTCGACGAATGCCGTTATTCATCTGATTGCTTTAGCAAGGCGTTGTTGCCTTGATTTGAAGCTCAATCGATTCGATGAGATATCGAGACGCGTGCCGGTGCTAGCCGACATTCGACCTTCCGGCCGCTTTCTGATGGAAGACTTTTATTACGCGGGAGGTTTGCGTGCGCTAATGGCCCAAATCTCCGATTTGCTGCATCTCAACTGCCGGACCGTCAACGGCCGGACTGTAGGAGAAAACCTCGAAGGCGCTTGCCTGAATAATTCCGAAGTGATCCGGCTGCGGGAGAATCCGCTGGAGGCGAGCGGAGGCACTGCCATTCTCTATGGAAATCTGGCGCCGGATGGTGCGGTTATTAAGACATCTGCGGCCAGCTACCATCTCTTGCAGCATACAGGCCCTGCTGTAGTGTTCACGGATTACGAACATCTCGACCATCAAATTAATCGGGAAGATTTGAACGTGACCGCAGACTCGGTTCTCGTTTTGCAGAATGCGGGACCGCTGGGTGGTCCCGGAATGCCTGAATGGGGCATGCTGCCGATTCCAGGCCGGCTGTTACAACAGGGCGTTCGCGACATGGTACGCATCTCCGATGCGCGCATGAGCGGCACAAGTTACGGGACGTGCGTGCTGCACGTTGCGCCGGAAAGCTACGTAGGCGGACCACTCGCACTGGTGCGAGATGGCGACCTGATCTCGCTCGACGTTCCGAATCGAAGACTGGATGTACTGCTCACCGAAAATGAAGTAGCCGCCCGGCGCGCCGCTTGGTCCCGCCCCGCTCCTCTTTTTCGGCGTGGCTACGGATCTCTATATGCGGCGCACGTCACGCAAGCCCACGAAGGCTGCGACTTTGATTTCCTGGAAACGGATGAAGGGACACCCGAGCCGGAAATTCATTGAGTTCCTTGATCGTTGTACGCGCGACTGTCTGGTTACTGGTCGGGTACCTGCGGCGCCGCGACATTGTCAATGGATAACGCCTAAGCGCCCCTGCGGATCGAGGGCCGTTTGCCCTTGCCAGCGCTTACGGCAACCAGGCCGAGCAGGCCGATGCCGAGCAACAACAGTGAAGCGGGCTCCGGCACAGGACTCGTGGTAAACGAGCCGTACACTCCCGGCGGAGGAACGTTCGGCCCTGGAATGGCGTTCGGAAGGTCCACGAGATTTGTCGCATTCGCAAGCCCAGCCGCGTAGATGATCGGCCCGTGCCCCACGTCGCCGTTGCTCCAAAGCTCAGCAACGTATCCTCCCGGTCCGGCTATATTAAACGCGACGCCATAGATGTCGAGCAGGCCTCCGGAAAATGGATAGGTTAACGTAGGGACGCCGTTCACGAGTTCGAAGCAAACCGTCGGAGAGTTTCCTGCCGGGTAAAACAGGTCATCGTAGGATAAACCAGCTGGGGTAGTTGCAAAACCGGACACCAGAGGGTTATTCACATACGATATCGGGGTGAAGAGCCCGGTAATCGCACCGGAGACGTTGACATTTGTGTCCGAAAACGTTCCGCTGATGCCGGTGATCTCATAGCCGGGGGGATTAGTAGAGTTAGTGCTCTGCTGTCCAACCGTGAGCACGCCGGTAGCGTTGATCCCGTTTCCGTTGAACGAGAAATTAAATTCGTCCGCCATCGCGGCTGGCGCAACCGCAACCGCCGCCGCTAATCCGAGCAATGCAAAATAACCGATCTTCATTTTTCTCCTGTAAGGTCCTCGCCGAAGGCGTAACAATGCATGTCGATTGTACACGACTAAGACGCAATGGATTACAGAAAGTGTCTGTGAAACCGAAAACTCAGTCCTAGCGGTACCAGCTCAGCGGTACCATAGACTCGACACTCGACAACGCATCCAGGGCCGACGTTGGTTTCCTTGAAGTGAGAAGAACGACGAACGAATTTGGCTCCTGCTCCTACTCAGGATCGATAGGAAATCGGTCGCAGCTTGACAATCTGCAACACGATCCTACTCGGCACCGCACGGCCATAGGCCACATGTGAAGCGCCTTTTTTTACCTCGCCTTGCTTAAAACGGCGACGCCATAGACCGGCAGCTCAATCGACCGAACTGTTTCGCCGGTGAGAACATTTTTCATCGCTGTTGGCAGTGCGATGGTTTGCGCCGCATGGGACGTGTTGCCGGCGATGAAGATATCGTGGTCTCGACCGGAGCGCTTGTAGATGTCTACGCCTTTGGGTGCGGCGAAAACGTCGGGCTCAAGATTGATTTCGTTCAGCATCCACTGCACCGCGCGCTTCATGCCTTCCTGGTCGGGCCATACACCGACGTAAGTGAACGAGCCGGTGCCGATTTTGCGGGTGACGGCGGCCGGCTGGCCATCGAGCCAGGAGTGCGGCGCGTGATAACGCATTAGAACCTTTACATCGTTGGCCTGCACGGTGAGTTGCTCGGCGAAGAGTTGATCTTTCGCTTCACCCCAGATGCCTGAAGTGTCCACCGGATCATCAAGCGCGGTGTACTGCTCGACGCGCGCGCCGAGTAGCGACGCGAGCGGGCCGGGCTGGCGCTGCGGCCAGCGAGAGTTGTTCTCGTCCTTCATGGCCGAGCGCTGCCCGAAAACGAGATGCCCACCCTGCTTGACATAGCGCTCGAGGTTGTCCGCCTCGGCCTGCGCAAGGACATTGAGGGCCGGAGCGATGACGAGCTTGTATTTGGAGAGATCGCGGTCGGGAGGGACGATGTCGATCGTGTAACCGAGTTCGTGAAGCGGCGTGTAGTAGCTCATGAGCGCTTCGATGGCATCGTACTTCGGGTTCATCTTCTGCCAGTCGATCGTCCAGCGGCTGGGATAAGAGTACAAGATCGCGACGCGCGAATCGACTGTTGTGCCTTTCAGCGCCGGGCCGGCTTTTTCGAACTCGCTGCCGATCTGCGCCCACTCGGCGTAGATGGGATCTGGTTCGCCGTCTACGTCAACCAGGGCGCCATGGTTCTGCTCGCCGCCGTTGAGAGCGTCGCGCCACTGCCAGTAGCTGACGAGGTCAGCGCCGAGACCGATGTCGGCCCATACGGAGTCTCGTATGGCGCCTTTGTCTAGCTGTATGCTGGCATTGCCGCCCCCCCGCGGGCCCGCAGTGGTTTCCAGGATCCAATAATTGCGACCCTTGATGCCGCGGATAAGATCCTGCGGCGGCGCCATTTGGATGGGGTTGAAATTGCCTGAAACTTGCGGATTGTCTAGACCGACAATGTCGAGATCCTGACCGACCGTATAGCCATCGAAGAGACCGTAGAAGCGCATCATATTGGTCGTGATTTTCTGGCACGGCTCTCTCTGGCAAGGCCCGGCGTATTTGCGAATAGCATCGATCTGGACGCGCTGGTAGGCGCGTAGGGAGTCGGAGATGAAGCGCTTGGAATCGAGCCAGAGGCCGGGATTATTGCCTTTAGCGCCGTTGACGAGAGGGACCTGATTGAACGCGGAGTAGGTTTGATTGTTGTAGGCCGTCGTCCAGGCGGCATTTAACTTGTCGATAGTACCGTAGCGGTGCTGCAGCCAGGCGTGGAACTGCGCTTGGGTATCGGCATCATAGGATTGCCTCGAATATTCGTTATCGATTTGCCAGCCGATAACGTAAGGATTGTGGCCGAAGCGTTTAGATAGTCGTTCGTCCATTTCGCGGACGAAGCGCTTGTAGCGACCGCTGTTCCAATTGGAACGGTTGCGAGTTGCGCCGGTATACTGCTTGCCGTCGGCTTCGGTGACGAGGATGTCGGGGTATTTCGTTGCCATCCACACCGGTGGGCCGGCACTGGGCGTGCCAAGAATCACGTAGATGCCATGTTGACCGGCGAGATGGATGGCGCGTTCGAGCCAATCGAGCTCGTATTTACCTTCGGCCGGTTCAAGCGCGGTCCAGGCGAACTCGCCGACGCGCACGACGTGTATGTGCGCCTTCTGCATGAGATCGAGATCGGAATTCCAGCGGGATTCCGGCCATTGCTCGGGGTACCAGGCGGCGCCGAGGAGAAGCGCAGACGGCTCGGGCGTTCGTTGTGAATAAGCGGCAATGTCAGTCCCTAGCAAAGCGCAGAGAAAGCAGCTTAGGACAGTGGCAGAGCGGAGCTTTCCAAATTTTTCCATGATCTTGCCTTTCATTTTGCACTCGGAAGACAACGGGGATTTTGATAATGCTTCCGGCGTTACTACCTCGGAATAGAGCTTTGGCTGCTAGCCTTGTGAAGGATATTGGCATGTACTGCGAGGCTCGGAAGGAAGGCTAGATTGAAAGCGCAGATCGTAGTCAGCTTTTATTCATTATGTATATGCTCTGGTTCCGTATTTGCGCCTTCCAAACATCCTCATTTGAGTTCCTGCAAAAACCCGGACCATATCCGGTAGGCTTGAAGGTCGCCGATGAATACGATCGCTCACGCAGTTACCCCACTTCACCAAAGGACTCGTCAAAGGCCACTGTCGGCGATAACGCTCGACCGCTGCAAACCCTGATCTGGTATCCGTCCCTGAGAACCACAGGCAAACCGATGACGGTTGGCGACTATGTCCGGCTGGCCGACACGGAGATCCACTTCAACGCTCCGGATGAAAAGGAGAACCGGTGGCGTTTGCTCTTGAAGGCTTCCTTCGACATCCCGCTGTGGGCCGTGCGGGATGCGCAGCCGGCGAAAGGGCGCTATCCGGTCCTAATTTACGCTCCCGGCGATTCTTCCGTTTCGTGGGAGAACGCGGATCTGTGTGAGTACCTTTCCAGTCATGGCTACGTTGTTCTGGCGAGCCCGTCAATGGGAATGTCGACGCGCGACATGACGGACGATCTGGACGGGATCAATGCGCAGGCGAGCGACATCTCTTTTCTTATCACCTATACCAAGTCGCTTCCCGAGGCGGATTTATCGGAAGTCGCTGTGGTGAGTTGGAGTTGGGGCGGATTTTCGAGCCTGTTTGCCGCGGCACGAGACCCTCGCATCGATGCCCTGGTGGCGATGGATGGCAGCATGCGTTATTACCCGGGCCTCGTCAAAATGGCCGGCGATGTTCATCCAGAGCGGATGACCATACCGCTTCTTTTCTTCACTCGGGGAGATGATAACCTCCTTGAAGAAATTGACACGTATGCCGCCGAAGACATAGAAGGTCCAAACGTTCTGAACGCGTGGATACACGGCGATCTCCTCACTGTGAATATGCTTGGCATGGCACACCCGGAGTTCTGCTCCATGTTTCAACGCAGGGAGAGTGCGCAGCGCTTTGCGGAAAATCAGGTAGCCGATTACGGACGGGATGACGCCAACACGAGTTATGCCTGGGTTGCGCTCTATACGCTGAAATTCCTGGATGCCTACCTGAAACATGACGATTCGGAGAAGGCGTTTCTGGAAAAGACGCCCGCTGAAAATGGCGTCCCCAAACACTTCATGGGCATCAATTTTCGTTCGCACAGAAGCTTGGCTCGCGGCCAGTAGCCGCTCCTTAATTTAAGGGCAAGCAGATGAGACGAGACCAGCGTGAAGCTGCAGCAGGCATTTGTTGATGCCCTACTGAATCTTTTGTGGGGCAGGGCCGTGCCCTGCGCCGGGCGCGTCGCCCGGCTCGTCTTACCGACGCCATTGTCAACTTGCGATGAAGCGATCGAGCTTTGTCGCCGCTGAAGCCTTTCCGGAGAATTTGCGCGCCGAAGATCAGAATAAAGGAATGGACGAAGCATGTAACGAGCTGCAGCGGGCATTCATAAAATTCTCCCGAGAAAAGTTGAAGGACGAATACTGGCCCAGAATCTGCCATTGCATCGATTCGCTTACAGAGGAACAGATCTGGTGGCGTTCAAACGAGGCGACCAACAGCATTGGGAACCTACTCTTGCATTTGAACGGTAATGTGCGGCAGTGGATTCTGGCGCCTCTTGGCGGGATAGAAAACACGCGGGACCGGGACGCGGAGTTCGCGGAACGACGTCAACTGAGTGCTGCAGCACTACGGAGTGCTCTGAGCCAAACCCTGAAAGAGTTCGACCGCATTCTCTCAGGATTGACGGCGGCAGACCTGCTCAAGACATACACCATCCAACGCTATGAGAGCATTACGGCTCTCGCCGCGATCTATCACGTAGTGGAGCATTTCAGCATGCATTGCGGACAAATTTTCTATGTTACAAAGCTGCTGAGTGGAACGGATTTGGGATTTTACCGGCAACTCAGCGGTTGGGGACCAGAACGCCCCTGACTGGCCCTCTCCCGATTAATGCGTTACTTGCCCTTGCGAAGGAAGATCTGTCCGTTGAAGGAGGTGAACTGAAATTCCGGACCGCCACCGTTGATAGTTCCGCGAACCCCACGGTCGAAGCGCACATGATATCTGCCTTCGTGCGAGTCTCCCCGCTCGTTTTGCACCCTGCTGGCGCCTGAATCGAGCTTCACATCGAAATCGCTGTATATCTCGCCGTTGTCCGTCTTCATAAGGACGTTTGCCCTCACGGTTTGAGGAAGAGTGACATCGATATTGCCGTTCATGGTGCTGAAAGACATTGGCTTCGATGGATCGACATGATTCAGAGTCGCCAGTATTTCGCCGTTTAGAGCATGGGCCACCACTGAACCGCCGACATTCTGGAGCACGATCTTGCCGTTCAGATCGTTCACGTCAATTTCACCGTCGACATCCTGGACCTCAATATTACCGTCGTTGATAGCTTTCAATTCGAGCGAAGAATGCCGTGGGACCGTGATCACCAGATCAGAGGGAGTGGTCCACGAACCGGTCTTGATGTGAACCACGTTATTATCTTCGACAACTTCGAGGCCGGTTCCACCAAGGTCAAGCCGTTTCATGCCGTCGGCGCGAGCCGGGCGGCGCTCACGCGACTCCTCGCCGCGGCGGGAGCGGGCCTCCACGATGACGTCCTTCACATCCGCGCCATGGACGATAATGCTCCCGGACATCAGATGTGCCTCGATGCGCGCCGGACGGGAGGGATCGTGCAATGGCACGGTCGTCTTTTCGCCTCCACCTTGCGCGAGAAGAACGCCAACAGAAAAAAGGGCGATCCCAATTGTCCTCAACATTTTGCTTATTTCTCCTTACTGTTCGCGATGCAAGCGGATATTTCCGTTGAACGCGTCAAAACTTAGCTCGGGCCCGCCGCGGCCGACGCGCGCGCTTCTAGCGCGATTGCTGCGATAGACGAAGCGGCCGTCGTGCTGCTCGGCTGCGGCAACACGAGCCGCTCCCGCCGATACTTCGAAATCGCTGTAGATCTGTCCGTTAAACGTCTTGAAAAGCAGGTCGGCGGAAAGACCTGGTTGGAAGTAGGCATCCAATTGTCCGTTGATGCTTTTGAAGCTGGTAGGACGGGATGGATTCTTCGCGAAATGAACCGAGATCGGTCCATTGATCGTGTGGACATCTCCCGAGCCAGCGGCGCCGGTCATGGCGATGCCGCCATTGATGTTGTTGATGTCGAAATCGCCGGCGCTTCCATCGATTCGGATATCACCGTTATTGATGGTGGACACCACGAGCCGGGCAGCGCGAGGCGCCTGGACATCGATGTCGTATGAGACGGTGTAGAACCGGCGTTGCTGGTCGTGGCAGCCGCGGCCTTCGCCGCTGCAGCGCCAAGGCGCGTCGTAATAGACAGAAACCGTGCCGGGCTTTTCGGTCATGTTCAGGTTGACTTCGCTCTTGGCATCGCGAAGATCGCTTTCGGTTTCAGCGCGAATTACTTTGTGGGCTATCACCCGGACCTGCGATCCCCCGGTGCCGGTGACGTGAACGTAGCCGTCGACGTCGTCGACGACGAGGCGCATAGGCGCGCCCGAAAGTGTCAACGTCTTTTGAACCGTCTCCTGCTCGCGAACCGGCCATCGATCCGAATGAGAAGAAGACGCCAGGCACAG
>JAICXK010000008.1 GCA_025980435.1 Bryobacteraceae bacterium | reverse complement strand
TCGCCTCCCAGCGCGGGATCAAAGATTCCGACCTTGGCGATGCGTTCCACCGCAATCATTACAAGCGTAATCGCGAGTACCGGCGTATTCAGAATGAGGACCAGGCTGTTCGCATACATCGACCAGATAAAAACAGGCAGCTTGAACCAGGTCAGGCCGGGCGCGCGCATGCGATGGACGGTCACAATAAAGTTCAGGGCCGTCAGAATCGTCGAGAATCCGGCGATAAACACGCCCATTGCTGCAGCAACCACATAGGTTGTGGAGTAACTGGTGCTGAAGGGCGTGTAAAATGTCCAGCCGGTATCAACACCGCCCCGGACCAAAGCGTAAACCGTTACGGTACCGCCCAGCATAAAAATGTACCAGCTTAATAAGTTCAGCTTCGGAAATGCCACATCTTTAGCGCCCACCATCATAGGAATCAGGAAGTTGCCTAAGGTGCCGGGGATCGAAGGTATCAGGAAAAACCAAACCATGATGATCCCGTGCATGGTGAACAGCTTGTTGTACGTTCCGGCGCTGACCAGCCAGTTGCGCGGTGACAGCAGCTCCAGCCTCATCAGGAGAGCGAAAAATCCACCCAGGAAGAAAAAGCAGGTTATAGAAAAGGTGTAAAGAATGCCGATGCGCTTATGATCCGTGGTCAGCAGCCAGGAAAGCAGGCCTTGCTTTTCGTTCAGGTAGTTCTTTTCGAGTTTTTCCGCAACTGCTTCGATCATGTCAGCGCTTCTCCACCTGCGAGTTGGCGTTTGATGTGGCGCCCGGCCCGCCTATTCCTTTTTGGGTTCCGTATTCCGTCGGTGCAGCGCCGGAGCTGGCCGGCTCCTGCGTGCCGGGCTGCGGTCCCAGGGCCTTGATAAACGAGATCAGAGCGAGTATCTGCTCCTCCGATACGACCCCGGTGAAATTCGGCATGACGCCGGTCGAAAATCCCCAGGGGACCTGGGCGTCGGGATCGTGTAACTTTCTGCGAATATACGTATCGTCCGCGGTAATCGTCTCCCCGGTTGTCAGCAGAACCGGACGCATATACAGGTTGCGAAGATCCGGACAGCGGCCCTGACTGCTGAAATGATGGCAGTTGGCGCAGCCGAATTGATGAAAGTACTTTCCACCCGTGGATGCAAGCGATCCCTCCGGCGCGCCTTGCGTCAACCAGTTCTGATAATCCGCCGGAGTCATCGCGTACACCCAGCCAATCATTCCTGAATGCTTCGTTCCGCAATACTGGGAGCAGAACAAGTGATATTTGCCCGGTTTCGTCGCTTCGAACCACGTGGTGGTGTAGCGATCCGGCAGCACATCCTGTTTGGTCCGGAACGCGGGCACAAAGAAATCGTGAATCACATCCTCTGAGGTCATGGTCAGCTTCACCGGCCTGCCCACCGGAATGTGCAGTTCGTTGATTTCGCGCTGGCCTTCGGGATGCTGTATCTTCCACATCCATTGCTTGCCCACAACGTACATGTTGATCGCGTTATCCGGAGGCCTCTCGATTACGAAGTATAGTTTGGCGCCCCAGATGAACATGCCGATAAAGAGAATGAACGGAATGATCGTCCATGCCGCCTCAACCGGAATGTTGTAGCGTTCCTGGCTTCCCAGCTCGTTTTCACGTTTGCGGTGATAATGGATTGCGCAGTAGATCAAAAACACCGCGATGGCCACAGACACTGCGGTGCAGAGGATCAGCATTATCACGAAGAATAGATCCACCGGCCCCGACATCGAAGATGCCGCTTCAGGCCACAATCGGAAATTCGTGATCATAGGCGAGTAACTTCTTTCAAGACGTTCCGATGTTTTCGAAGATCGTGCCGCCACAGGAAGAACATTCCGGCGGCCATCAAGATCAATATCAGGATTGCTCCGGTCTTCAATGAGTTGAGGACGACGGCGCCATACTTCCCCGTTTTGGGATCGTAGTGATAGCAGAACAGCAGTATGCGGTCCACCGCCGAGCCGATGCGATTGTGCGATGCCTCTACCAAAGAGAGTTCGAGGTCCTTCGGCTCATATTCCACGCCGTAAAGGTAGCGCGCGACGCGTCCTTCAGGCGTAATGACCATCACTCCGCTGGCATGCACAAAAATCTTGTTGACCGGATCCCAGCGGTAATGAAATCCGATGGATTGCATCACTGCGTTGATGGCGGCCTGGCTGCCCACCAGAAAATGCCAGCCTTTCGTGCCCGCTCTGCTCGAATAGCTGTGAGAATACTGATTGCGCTTCAGCGTGGCTTCGGCGGGTGTGTCGGCCGGGTTGAAGCTGATGGCAACCACCTCGAAATCGCGGCCAGGCTTCAGCGATAAGGGTCTCAGCCCCGCGACCACGCCGCTCAGAATCTGGCTGCACAGCATGGGGCAGCGGTAGTAAACGGGCGCCAGCACTACCGGTTTCCTGCCGAAGAACGTTCGCAGCGGAACCGAAGCGCCGCTCTCATCGCGAAACACCGTATCGAGCGGAATCTGCGCGTTCAGATTCTGATCGATGCCGATACCGTTCAGGTTAGGAGGCAGGTATCGGGTGCTTGCCGCTTGTGCGCCGCCGGAAGCCAGCGCCAGCGCGAGCGGAAGGCAGGCCATCCATTTCCCGATACTCACGACGACCTTCATCGCGGCTCCGGCGCCACCTTTCCTTCGAAGCCCGTTTGGCGCGTTCCTGCCTCAGGCTGCGATAGCACCAGCTTGGGCGGCTGCTTTTGCGGAGGAATTCCGCGCGCTGCAAGAATATCCATGGCTCGCTCGATCGGGATCGCAACAGTTCCCTTTGCTTTGTCGACCCAGTAGTAATGACTCAGTTCCCAGTTGTTGCGCGCGCGCAGCGCCTCCAGGTCCTTGTGCGGCGCTGGTTGCAGTCTCGGATAGGGCGGCAGATTTCCCTGCGCGTGGTAAGGCAGCGGAGGCGGGCTGCTTACGGCGCGCTCATGCGCCAGGTATGCGAACAGGAAATAGAGCAGCAGGATTACGACCCAGATCCCGATCAGCACCGATACGCCCGTGATAAACGTATGCCTTATATCGATGTCGGTATGCTCGAAATGAACATCGTCGTTTCGAGGTTCTGGTTCCTGAAGCACGTTGCTACTCGCCATGCTGCAATGCCCTTTCCAGATTCGGCGCCTGCAAGGGTAGCAGGGGACGCTTCTGAAGCTGCCACACGAACACTGCTATCCAGAAGCACCCGATAGACGCCGGTACAACGAAATTCATCCAGGTGAGCCGGAAACCCACCTGGTAATACTGCGGCATCACAACCCACATCAGATCGACCCACCGCATAAAAATAATCAGGCCCACCACGCAGCACAGCGCTTTTACATTTCGCTTCAATGGGCGCGAGAGGAGCATCAGGAACGGCACGATGAACTGGAGCACGATTAGCAGTACTCCAAGCACGCCCCAGGATGTCGCGAACCTGTGCAGATACCAGGGAATCTCGTCGGTGAGATTACCTGACCAGATGACGACCAACTGCGAAAATTCAAAATAGGCCCACAACATCACGAACACTAGGAGCAATTTGCCCAGGTCGTGCAGGTGCGCCGGTTTAAATCTGCTGGCCAGCGGCTCCCTTCGCGAAAGCAGCGCCATCACGATAATGATGAAGGCAAAAGACGCCAAGCCTTCACGAGCGACAAACAGGAATCCCCAAATCGTCGAGAACCAGTTGTTCTCCAGAGATTCCGCCCAGTCGATGGTGGCAAACGTGATCGTGAACACGTAAATCAGGAGTCCCGGAGCGCTCAGCCGGGCAAGCCGCTTTTCCAGTCCGCCCTTCTCATCCTGTTCCAGAGACCACTTGTTCAGGAAATACATAAAAATTCCCCAAACGATAAAGTAAACAATGGCCCGGCCGATGAACATGGACGGGTTCATATAAATATGGCGATGGCGTAATACGTATTCGCTCTTCACCAGGTCTGAGTGCGCCCAGTCGTAAAGCCAAGGCATTCCGAACGCGATGGGGATGAAAAGAACCGCGCAAAGGGGAAGAGTCCGGCTGGCGGATTCCAGCGCTCGGCGCGTCATAATTCCCCATGCGCCCGCGGTCAAATACTGCAGCATCACGATACCCATGCACCCCAGCGTCAGCCCCAGCCAGAACAGGTATCCCATCAGATATGAGTGAAAGAAGTCGCCGGGACTGTAGATGCCGCCGATAATGCCCGCGATGCCCAGAAGAATTCCGGCGCCAAGCGCGGGCGTGAACACGCGCCGCAGATCGCGCTCCAGTTCGGGCGATACATCGAAGACGGAGTTCGTCGTCATCGTGCGGCCCCCGCTTGCGGTTGATTTTCGGCGCTCAATTGTCCCCGCTGCTCCGCCGGCACATCGTTCAGGCGAGCATCGCGGCTGAGCTGCAAAGCCCTCACGTACGCGACAATCGCCCAGCGGTCGTTCACTTGAATTTGATCCCCGTAATCCCCCATTGCTCCGTATCCGTTCTTAATTACCTGGTAAAGGTAGCCCGGCGGCACGGAGCGCAGCCGGTCGGTATGGAGATCCGCCGGAATTTTCAAGCCGCGTTGCGCAACCATTCCGTTGCCGTCGCCGGTACGCCCGTGGCAGGGGCTGCAGTAGATATCGAAGCGCTCTTGTCCGCGATGCAGCAGCTTCGAATCTACTTTCAGCGGAATGGCGTCGAGAAATGCGCCGTTCGCGGCGCCGGTATGAAAAGAATCGGTGTTGTTCAGCTCGTCGCGAGCGATGGTCCCAGCCGGAATAGGCCGCGCCTCACGTCCGTCCGCGAAGAAGCGGCTCGTCCCCAGCGGCTTGTATTTCGGCTGATCCTGCATATCCTGCCGGCACGCGGCCATCGGCAACAGCAGCAGTAATGTCGCGACGGTCCTAAACGTTTTCAACTTCCCAGACTCCTATCGAATTGAGATCGCGGAAAGACTCGGCGGTCGCCTCGGAATCGTACATCGGGTCGCGCTTCTCGACGCACAGGAAGAAGCGGCTGCTGCTGGCCCCGCTGAATTCGGGCAAATTGAATAACGGGAAATGCGGCCGCGGAAGGCCGCATAGCGCCAGCGTGCCGACAAACGCAAATGTTCCCGCAAACAGCACCGTCAACTCAAACAAGATGGGAATGAACATCGGCCAGCTATACAGCGGACGGCCGCCCACATTGATCGGGTAGTCGATCGCGGCAATGTAATATTCCATCGTCCAGGCTGTTGCGGATCCTATGAGCCCGCCAATCAGGACGATGGGAGGAACCAGATTCCGGCCGGGAATAATCTCTTCCAGATCCCTGATTGCGTACGGCGTGTAGGCTTCGAACCTTCGATACCCTTTTCTTTTAATTTCGTGCGCTGCTTCCACGAGATCGGTGGGGTTATCGAACTCGGCCACCATGCCGTAGGTTCCGAAGTCGTTCATTTCTCGGTCCCTCCGCCAGGACGCGAGAACGGCAGCAGTTCGCGCACCTCGGACATCGGAATCATCGGAAGGAAGCGCACGAAGAGCATGAACAAGACGATGAACATGCCGATTGAGCCCCAGAACATTGCGTTATCCCAGAAGGTCGCAATAAAATTCGACCAGGACGAAGGCAGAAAATCACGGTCGAGCGCGGTGACGATGATCATGAAACGCTCCACCCACATCCCAACCAGCACCACCATCGACACGGTAAACAGCGGGATCACCCTGGTGCGGACCTTGTAAAACCACAAGGCCTGCGGAATCACCACGTTCAGCAGAATCACAAGCCAATAGCTCCACGAATGAGGTCCCACGGCGCGATTGTGAACCGTGTACATTTCGAAATCGTTGCCGCTGTACCATGCCGTGAACGGTTCAATCAGGTAGGTGTAAGCCAGAAAAAGGCCGGTCACCAGCATGAGCTTTCCGCAGTTATTCAAATGCCGCACCGTGATCAGGTTATGCAGCCCGTAGACCGCGCGAAGCGGAATACCCAGCACCAGCACCATCGCGAACCCGGAATAGATCGCGCCGGCAACGAAGTAAGGCGGAAAAATCGTCGAGTGCCAGCCGGGCAGAATGGCGATTGTGAAATCGAAACTGACTACCGTATGTACCGACAGCACCAGCGGTGTGGCGATACCGGCAAGCAGCAGGCATGCCGTTTTGTGCAGCTTCCAATGATGAGAAGATCCCCGCCAGCCAAAAGAGAGCACGCCATAGAAACCCTTCTTGAATCCGCCCGTTGCGCGATCCCGCAGCGTCCCGAGATCGGGAATCATCCCGATGTACCAAAACAGGACCGAGATCGTAAAATACGTCGAGACCGCGAATACGTCCCAAACCAGGGGGCTGCGGAAATTCGGCTGCGCAGTCATCGTATTCGGGTAGGGCAGAATCCAGTAGAAGATCCAAGCCCGGCCCAGATGGAACAAGGGGAACATCCCCGCGCACATCACGGCGAAGATGGTCATTGCTTCGGCGAACCGGTTGATGGAACTGCGCCAGCTCTGATTCATCAGCAGCAAAAACGCCGATATCAACGTGCCTGCATGGCCGATTCCGATCCACCAGACGAAATTCGTAATAGCAAAGGCCCATGCAACGGGAATTTGGACGCCCCAAATCCCGATCCCCTTGGCGAGCAGATATGTGATTGCGACTCCGAAGACGACAAACAGGAAAACGCCGAATCCGAAGGTGCACCACCAGAACAGCGGGATTTTCCGGGTGAGCACAATCGAACTGATCTGCTCGCTGACGGTCTCGAAAGTCGTTCCCGGCGCCACGACGGCCAGCGGATTATTGGGATCCAGCGGCCTTGCTGTTTGACGTTGCCGTTCCTCCAGCGCGACTAGCTCAGGCACCTTGAAACTCCGGATTCTGATTGCGAAGCTCGGCCAAATACGTAGTTCGCGGACGGGTGTTCAGCTCCGCATACATGGCATAGTCTAGTTTTTCGGCCTTCAGCTTGGCTACGCGGTTGCCCTTGTTGTTCTTGTCGCCAAAAACGATAGCTTGCGTCGGACAAGCCTGCATACAAGCCGTTTGGATCTCGCCATCGCGAATGAAACGGTTCTCGTTGGCCGATTTGATTTCCGCTTCCCGGATGCGCTGCACGCAATACGTACATTTTTCCATCACTCCGCGGCTGCGCACGCTAACGTCCGGATTGCGCTGCATCTTCCAGGTTTCCGTTTTCCAGTCCTGAAACAGCATGAAATTGAAGCGGCGCACTTTCCACGGGCAGTTATTCGAGCAGTAGCGTGTTCCGATGCAGCGGTTGTAAACCATGTCGTTCAAACCATCCCTGCTGTGATTGGTGGCCTGCACCGGACAGACCAGCTCGCAAGGCGCGTTTTCGCATTGCATGCACGGTACCGGGCAGTAATAGGCGGTCGGATAACTGAGATCGCCTTCATAGTAGACGTCGATCCTGAGCCAGTGCATGGCGCGGCGCGCCAATACTTGTTCTTTGCCGACTACCGCGATATTGTTCTCCGCCTGGCACGCGATCACGCAGGCCTGGCAATTGACGCAGGCCGTCAGGTCGATGGACATGGACCATGCGTAGCCGGTGTAATTCCATTGCGGATAGAGGGTAAGATTCGTGGGCGGCTCGTGCTCGGTCTGCTTGGCGAAATCCGGGTTCTGCTTGTATCCTTCCACGGTGTTTCGAATCACCACGTCGCGGTGCTCCATGGACTGATTCATCTGCGTCGTAGCCAGCGGATACGGTGCATCCAGCTTCCGAAGCTCCACGCCGGTTCCGGTCCATAGCGCGTCGGAAGTGCGTATCGCGTAGACGTTAAAACCGGCGCCGTTCCCGGCCCGCCCGGAATGCCAGCGCCCCCAGCCGAGGTCCACGGTGATGGATTCATCGGGTTGACCGGGTAAAATCCACACCGAACCCCACACGCTGCGGCCGCGATACTTCAGCTCGACGTGCTGTTGATTGTCGAACTGCAGCCGCCTGGCTGTCTTGGGGCTTAGAAAGATGGCGTTGTCCCACGTCAGCTTGGTCATGGGATGCGGCAGTTCCTGCAGCCACAGGTTGTTCGCATAACGGCCGTCGTACATATACACATCCGGCCGCATCACAATCTCCATGCCGCCGGAGGGCGCGGATCGCGGAGTGCCGAAGTTATGGTTCGGCGTTACCGTAATCGCGGGCAGCGCCGACCCGGCAATCAGCCCGTCGTGTACGGATTTGCGCCACCATGCTTCGAAATCTTTTGCTCCGCTCTGCCGGGACCAGTAAGCGCGCACGATTTCATAAGAAGAACGCCCCGGAAACTGCAGCATGGCATCCAGAATTTGAAGCTGCGAACGCGAACCTGGATATAGCGGCGCAATCAGAGGCTGAATGATGCTGACGGTGCCGTCGAGCGATCGCGCGTCTCCCCAGTCCTCCAGAAAATGCGGCTCCGGAATGTGCCAGGTTGTCTTCAATGACGTTTCATTGAACTGAGTGGCGGCGTGAATCGATGTCTTGACTTTGTCGAACCCGTCCGCGAAGTTGAAATCCGCCGGAGCGTTGTAGACCGGGTTGCCTCCCATGATCAGCAGCAGATCGACCTTTCCATCGTTCATATCGCGCGACAGTTCGCGCAATGATTCGATCTGGTCAACCGGCTGCACTTCCAGCGAGTCCGTATGGATTACGGTCTTCCCGGCATTGCCAAGCGCTGCATTCATCGCATGCGCCAGGGCATGCACGGCCGGCGATTGATGTTCGCCCGGGATGATCGCGCAAGCGCCTTTGTGGGCCTGGAGATCGCGCGCCATGTGCGTCACCCAGGATTGGTACGCGCCGGCGCCGGAGGCTGTCCCGCCCGCGCCGAGCGCGGCTGCCAGTTCGCGCGCAAACTCTTCTATTTCGGCATAGGGCAAGGCCAGCCTGTGATCGGCTTTACCGCCCGTAGCTGTCATGCTGCTCTCGATTACGTACAGCCGGTTCATGTCCAGCCGGTCGCCTTGCCGCCGCCGGATTGCAAAATCGTGCGCGCATCGGGTGGATCCCCGGCCGCACGCCAGAAAATCCGCATCCAGCGAGACCACGATATCGGCGGTATCCAGCTTGAAGTAGGTATTCACCGGCTTGCCGAAGACCATCTGCGCCGCTGCACGCGCCGAATGGGGCCCAGCCGGATCGAACTGGTGCCATTTTGCGGCGGGAAACTTTTTGAGCACCGCCTGAAGTTGCGCACCCAGAGTTGGCGATACAATCGTCTCGGTCAGAATGCGGAATCCCGCGCCATGCCGCTCCTGAACCGGCCCGATGGCTCCCTGCCAGGCGAGCTGAAACGAATCCCAATCCCGCGGCAGCCCGAGATGAATAATCTCCCTGGCTCGGTCAGGATCGTACAGATCCATCAGGCAGGCCTGCGAGTGAACGCTGGTCGCCCCCAGGTTGGCAGGATGGTCCGGGTTGCCCTCCACTTTGGTCGGGCGTCCGGTGTTGCTCTCGACAATCACCCCTT
The DNA here is from genome assembly GCA_025980435.1 of Bryobacteraceae bacterium. Taxonomy (GTDB): domain Bacteria; phylum Acidobacteriota; class Terriglobia; order Bryobacterales; family Bryobacteraceae; genus Bog-105. Next base: position 36,870 of record JAICXK010000008.1, on the reverse strand, counting down.
CGGCAATCCCGTTTACCGGCGCCGCGGTTGCGTAATATTTCGGCCTGCCTGGGATCACGTTCTCCGGCGGATCGACATAAGGCATGATGGTCTCTTCCGGCTGCCGTGTGCATCCGGTGAGTCCGGCCAGAGCCATCGAACCCGCCATCAGCGAAAGGAAACGCCGCCTGCTGGCTCCCGAAAACTCGATGCCTTCTTCGCCAATCTCTTCCTGCTCGATTTCTTCAGCATGCCCCGCGAACTCCTCCGGTGTCCGCCACAATCTCGGCTTCCGGTTTTGCGTGAGGGCTTCTAGCGGAACGAGATCGTGATTGGGCATATTTTTCATCGATGGCAGGTTGAGCAGCTTGTGAGGCTCTGGATGTGATATTCGCGAACCAGGCGATTCCCGAGCGCGGTTTGATTCGCGGGCGGCGTGTACGCCATTGAAAACACCTGACTCTCCGGCCGTACGTACCGCTCGGGATGGCGATGGCAGTTTAGGCACCACTCCATCGTGAGTGGCGCCGCTTGCCACGTTAGCGGCATCTGGTCCACGCGCCCATGGCATGTTGAGCAGCCGATTCCGTGGTGTACATGAATGCTGTGGTCGAAGTAAACGAACTCCGGCAGGTCGTTTACGCGCGTCCACTCGATCGACTTGCCGGTGCGGTAACTCTCACGCACCGGTTCCAGCATCGGACTGGTGGCCCACATCTGCGAGTGGCAGTTCATGCAGATCTTGGTTGCCGGAATGTTGGCGAAAGAGGAATCTTCGACTGTGGTGTGGCAGTAGCGACAATCGATGCCCAGGCCGCCAACATGGTGCTCGTGGCTGAAAGGCACAGGCTGTTCCCGCGGAACATTCTGCATCATTTCGTACGGCGACCGCACGATCAGGTAGCCGTACCAGCAAACTCCGCAGAGCGCTAAGACAAGTGCGAGAATGGTCATCCTCGAAAATGTGTTCGCGCTGCGCGAAAAGTATTGAGGCATCGGACTGACGCTCCCTACTGGGCTGAAAATCTATCACAACCCAAATGAGGAACTCCTTACGTGCGACTAAGGGGACTAATTCTGTAACAGAATGTTTCGCAAGTTGCTGGTCAAAGTGAAAAAATTCTTGTGGAGAAGGAGAACAGGTACTGCCCTTCCCTAATAGTCCGCTTCGATCGTATAGCGGCCCGCAGCGGGATGCGGAATACGGACCCACTCCTTCTCTGTATTGAAGTCCGCCCAGTTGCGCCCATTCACGGTGACGCTGCGCATGCGTTTGGCGTCCGGATGCCGTAGACGGACCAGCAGCTCGCGAGGTTCACGTCGCGCCGGCATTTCGACCACGGCCGTAATACGTTCCGGCGCCGCGCTGCTATCGATTGTCATCGAGAGATCGCCGAAATAGGTCGGAGCGCGTTCCACTTCGATGCGCTTTCCGCGCGCCAGCCACGCACGCGGGGTTGCCAGGCCGAGCACCAGGTCGCCATCGCTGCGTTCGTGGATCAGCATGTTGCGGTACAGTTCGAACCATGCGCCATCCGTCGAAGGCGGTCCGAAGTACTGCCCGTGCGTCCAGCGATGCTCCACCGGCTCAAAGATGGTGTGGCTGAACGCGCACGCCATGTAGCTGTAGAAGGCGCGAATGATCGCCTTGGCATCGTCGCGGAGCACATACGCAGTCGCCTGCTGGTTGTATACCGGTTCGTTCGCCATGCCGAGCCCTTTGTAATACAGGTTGTCTTCGTGATCGTTCAGAAGCCAGCCGGACAGGTCGCTATCAGGCGCAATGACTGCTAATCGAATCATGTGAATCGCGCCGGTATCCACATCCGCCGGATACCATTGGTCGAGAATGCGATGGTGCGTGTGCGCTTCACTGGGCACGTATGGCTGCCAGGTGTGATCGCGCAATTGAACTACCGGCGATAGCATCGCAGCCGCTTCGAAAGCGCGTCCCACGGATTCATGCAATTCCGCGGCGGCTCGCTTGCATTCGGCCCCTCTCGGATTGCCGATGGCTTCAAGAACACGCCCGAATAGTTCCAGACCGGCATACATGTACGCCTGATTGAACGCCCACGCCCCGGTTCCCGTCAGGTCGTTCAGCGGGCCTTGGATTAAGCCTCGCGCCGGGCCGGCCGTGTTCTGGGCCGCGCGTGCCTGCCCCAGACACCAGTCAAGCGCCTTCAGGCTAGCCGGCAAAACGCGATCGAGCTCGGCGCGATCGCGCGAGAGCAGGAAATTCTGCGCCACCGCGTAAAGCATTCCCGGCGTGTAGACAGCCCAGTTTGCGAATCCACCGACGCGGCCGTCCGCCTGCTGGTTATTCCGGTATTGCGCCGCCAGTTCTTCCGTCGCGATGCCGTGGTATCCTCGCAGGCCATATAGCATGTAATCGACGTAAACCGACTGATTAACCGGCCAGGGTGTGCCGGTCTGGCTGTATGCGAAATTCGAATAGGGCAGATCGATCTTGACGTCCGGGCCTGCACCGCCATGCCGTCGCGGCAGCCGCAGCGCGTGCCATAGCGTCGCATTGAACAGCTCGTTTACCGTCTGTTCCGGAACGTGGAACCGCGCGCCGCGGCCGATGTAGTCTTTCCAAAATCGAATGGTTTGCTGCTTGGCCTGATCGTAATCGATGGCCTGCAGCGTTCGCGAATCGCCGGATGGAACCGCCGGCGAGGGCAGCTTAAACACGAACTCGCGTGTCCCGCTCCCTGTTACGCGGGCAAATAAACGGCCGTCGAGCCGCTTCATCTTGTGCTGGTAATCGTGCGTGCCATCCCAAGCAAAATCGTCCCGAACGCCGCTTACCGCCAGCAGTGCGCTACCGTTTTCCGTCGCGCGGAACAACAGCGTGTCACGGCTTCGATCCATCGCGAAAGGCCTTTCCGTGTTCGCGGAAAGCTCTCTTCGCTCGGTGAACGCAATCGGGATGATGCGGTCGCGGCCCGTTAAGTCGGTCACCCGCAGCCGCTCCAGCAGCACCATCGAGATATCGCCACGCCGTTCGCGCGGAGGCCCGTTCAATGGATAGGCAAACTGCTCCACTTCGTAGCGCGCCCCGTCTTTTTCGAATAGTGTCGTGATGACGGGCAGACCGTCCTGCAGCCGCTGCGACTTCCACGTGGAGGCGATGCCTTTACTCAGATCTCCAAAATCGAACCAGAACTGAAAATGATCGGGGTTGCCGTAATCGTTCCACACACCCGCGCCGCGATCGATCCCGAACTTCGGAATAGCGCTATCCCAGGTGAGCCCGGCCACCTGCCCAGGGCCTTCCTGCTGCGGATTTTTATACGCGGGGTTTCCCATGTCCTCCCACAGCGAAGCGTACTGTGCGTAGCTCGCTTCGGCCTGATGCCGAACCCGGTCCAGAACGCGCCGGCCCCGCCACCGGCCCAACTGCTCCTGGTACGTCGAAAATGGAAGCGGCTGCGCGCCGGTGCTGATGAACACGTGATATGCAGGTATCCACAGAGACTTTTCCGCCCGCAGTTGCCGTGCGGTCACGGTAAAGCCGCGCGTGCCCTGTTCGTTCATCTGTATCGTCAGTCGCGGTGAGGCCGGATGCATCGCGGCATCGCGCGATAACCGCAGCGCGGTGTCGGCATCCGCCGCGGCCATCAGGTCGGACCACATTACCTGGACGTCTTGTAATTGGTCATGCTCGGGTTCAACCGCCGTGAGCGTGAATTCCATTCCATCGGCGTCGCCGGCGCCTGCTTGCGTGACCCACGCGCCATTCTTTAACCCCTCGCCCGGTTCGAGCGAAACGCCCGCGGCGTTTGCCAACGATGCCCCTGCTGAAGGAATCAGTTTCACGTAGTACGGCGCGCGCGCTTTTGCACCGTCGCCCCATGTCATCCGTATTTTGATCGTTTGGGGCGCCGTTGCATAAACCGGCAAAGTGAGAGCGGCGACCGCCGCAGTGACCCCCAGGGCACGAAATACTTTCGGCGTGCGCATTAAGAACGGATTATAGAGGCCGCCTCGACGCCGTGAAACAGCACTGGCGCACGCATGTGAGAGAAGTTCAGCAAATCGGACAGAAGTTGAATACGAGCGTCCGGCCGTTGATTTGAGGGGCCTGAGCCGGCGAATGAATATTCGCGGCCGGGTTATGCCCGCGCTTCTACTTCCGCCAATTGGCGTGCGGCCGAGACTGCCTCACGGAACCGTCGTGCCCGGGCCGTGATGGTTGCGTAATCCCCAGCCAGAACGGTCTTCGCATCGATCAGTTCGCTGCCGACCCCAACCGCGGCGCAACCGGCCTTCAGAAAATCTCCGATCGTGTCCAGGTTCACACCGCCGGTGGGAATTAGCTCGATTTGCGGAAACGGGGCCTTCAGGGCTTTGATATATTTCGCGCCGCCGACCGCGCTACACGGAAATACTTTAATGCCATCCGCTCCGGCCTCCCATCCTGTCAGTACTTCGGTGGGCGTGAGGCCGCCGGGAAAAATCGGCTTGCTGTAACGCCGGGCCATTTCCACGGTCCGAACGTTCAGGCTGGGAGTCACGATAAACTGAGCTCCTGCGAGCATACAGGCGCGGGCTGTTTCCGGGTCGAGGACGGTTCCCGCCCCCAGCAATACGCGATCGCCGTAGCGATTCGCAACCGATTCGATCGCCTTCAGCGCGTTCTGCACGGTAAAGGTGATCTCGACGCACTCAATGCCGCCGGCAAGCACTGCTTCGACCGCCGCGACGGCTGTTTCGGCCGTTGGCGTTCGCACGATGGGGACTACGGCCAGTTCTTTGATGCGAGACAGGATTTCGGTTCGTGACACGCTCAGCTTTCGGCTTTCTTCTTGTTGACGGTGAGATCGACTTGAATCACTTTGTGGCTATCGAACACACTGATGTTCTTGGTCTTGCTGGTCTTCCCATTCGCCTGGGCCCGGACCTCATAGTTCACGTCGGAACTCAGGCCATAGAAATGATATTTTCCATCCTGCTGAGCGATAAATGAACGAACCTGCAGGGATTTCCCGTTTTTTAAAAGGACGTGCGCGCCCGGAATGGGAGCGCCCGATTCGTTGAGGACCGTGCCGATAATGGATCGCGCCGTGTTTCCGCCCTGGCCGACAACCGGAGCCTGAACCTGAGCGAAGCAAAGGGGAGCGCAAAACAAAAGTATCCCGGCCGTAATCGGGATTGCGGCAACGCGAAGCAGCATAGGCGCCCCGCTAATGCCAGTCTTCTTCCTCTTCTTCCTCGTCTTCGTCCTCGTCCTCTTCATCCTCGTCGTAATCGAAATCTTCATCCTCGTCGTCATCCTCGCTCTCAGATTCGAGTTCAACGGGATTGACGCTGGCGACAGTCAGGGAAGCTCCGCATTCGTCGCAGGAGAGCACGTCGCCTTCATCGAGTTCGTCTTCTTCCACGTCGATAGGAGCGTCACATTTTGGGCAACTAACCATAAGTAGATCCTTGTCCGAGTCAGGGAGTGTCGATTGGAGCGCCAATTGCGCAGACAACCCATTTCTAACACGCGCCGGTGCAGCCATCACGACCGAATGGATTATGCGGGCTGCGGAACTGTTACACCTGCCGATTGCTCATCGTAAGCTGCTAATTCCTCTGGTGTTAGAGTTACCAGGGTCTTTTCCATATCCTCGGAAGTCTCAATCATCCGACGGAGATGGGCTGCGGCCAAGCGTAAACAGTAAGAATCCGAGAGCTTGCGCCCCCGGCTTGCGGTGAGTTGGAGCAGAGCGGGATGCGGAAGCGCGATGACCTTTTCTTCCGGCTCTCCGCCCTCGGGCGAAACAAAAAACTTCACATCCACCGTATCTGCGTGGCGGATGGAAATGCCCGTCTGAAGCCAGCGGAACTGCACATTCCATACGCGTCCAAACGGATCCGGGCCTGCCTGGAAAGAGCGGCTCTGGTCACTCATGACCCGATGCTAACACTCCCAGGCCTCGTGCCGTGGCGGGGCCAGCTAATCTAGGCTGCCGCCGCCTTCCCAGGCGCTAAATCGCTCTGGCGCGCTGGCCAATGAGCGATAGAAGCTCGTTGCGGGTTTCTTTGTTGTCGCGAAAAGCGCCCAGCATTGCGCTGGTAATTGCGCCCGAGTGCTGCTTCTCCACGCCCCGCATCATCATGCAGAAATGCCGCGCTTCACAGATCACCGCGACTCCTCGCGGATGAATCAGATTCTGAATGGTTTCGGCCACCTGCTGCGTCAGCCGTTCCTGGATCTGGAGCCGCCGTGCAAAGGCATCTACGATGCGCGGGATCTTGCTGAGCCCGATCACCTTGGCGTCGGGCAAATAGGCGACGTGCATCTTTCCGAAGAAAGGCAGCATGTGATGCTCGCACATGCTGAAGAATTCAATGTCGCGAACGATAACCATCTCGTCGTACTCGACATCGAACAGCGCGTCGTTCACAATCTGGTTCACATCGACCGAATAGCCGCTGGTCAAATAGCGCAGAGCTTTCTCCACACGTTCCGGCGTCCGGATCAAACCATCGCGGCCGGGATCTTCCCCCAGCTCGCGGATTACTTCCTTCATGTGCGCGGCAATCGAGAGATCGCCGGCCTTGCGCTGGAGCTCAATAAGCGAGCCCTGCTTCTTAAACGGAGCTTTAGCCATGGACTAATACCCTTTCCATCTCGGTGCGTGGCCGCATACTACTGGTGGACGCGCCCAACAAAACTTCAAATCCATTCCGGGCGGTCTCCTGAATCCGGATGCTTGTCGCTCGCGCAGGAAGATCGCTGAACGAATCATGCCAGTTCTGCTGAACAATCCCGGCTATTACCAGCGCAACATTCTCGGTAGTTGCGGCGAGTTGCCCAAACTGCGGTACGTCGGCATTGATATTCCGGCTGGCGAAAAGCTGCAGAACGTGACGATGAATGAATTGGTCGAGCGCCGGAACGGAAATAATCAGGCCCGTCCGGGCATCCACGGGACCGGCAACCGCGATTTCCAGCACGTAATCATGGCCATGGCCGAACGGATTGTTGCATTTCCCGTACACGCGCGCGTTCTCGGCTTCGCTCAGCGCAGGCGAGTGCAAACGGTGCGAAGCAGAAAACCGGTATCGGCGCGTAAGCGAGATCATGCAGCCAGGTCCCCGGCCGTGACATCCACGTAAAGATCTTCCGTTTCAAAAAGCCGCACTCGCGCCAAACGCGTGGCGGAAGAGGTCACCTGCGGTTCCAGACGCCGCCAGATTTCGTGGGCGAGATTGGCCGCGGTCGGAACCACTTTCTCAAACGGAGGAACTTCGTAGTTCAAAAAACGATGATCCATCGGCTCGATCACATGCTGTTCGAGAATCTTCTTCAGAAGCTTCAGGTCCACGACCATGCCGGTCACCGGGTCTGGATCGCCCTCCACCGTCACTTCCAGAACGTAATTGTGCCCATGACCGTTGGGGTTCGCCTCGTCGCCAAAAATCTCCCGGTTCTCTGCATCGCTCAATGAGGGCAGGCGGCAGACGTGAGATGCCGAGAATTCGGCCTTGCGGGTCACAAGCATCGCCAAATCATTGGATGCTCGGGTGTAGTCGTTGGATACTGGTATTTACAGGCAGTATCGGAAGTGAACATTAATAATAGCTTACGGGCGCTTCTGGGCGCGCTCACTGTGGTTTTCGTCGGTTTGATCGTGTTTAGCTTGCGAGACACCTCGGCGAAGGAGGGAGGGCGTGCGCCCGAGTTTTCAATTACTACGGATCAGGGCCAGCAAGTGACGCCGGATTCGTTCGGCGGCAAGGTGCTGGTGCTCAACTTTTGGGCTACCTGGTGCTCTCCGTGCGTGCAGGAAATTCCATCTCTCAATCAGTTCCAGAAACGGTTTGCTAAATCCGGCGTAGTGGTAGTCGCGGTCAGCATTGATAAAAATCCCCAGAAGTATCGGGCTTTTTTAGACCGGATCCATGTCTCCTTTGACACTGCTCGCGATCCGAAAGCCGATATCAGCGCAAAATACGGGACCTTTCAGTACCCGGAGACCTACATCATCAAAAATGGCCGGGTTATGCGGAAGTTCGCTGAAGCCGAGGACTGGGTCAGCGACGACATGACGCAATACGTACAAAGCCTGTTGTAAAAGTTCAAGATGGCGATTGACCCGGCGGTGCTGGCGGCGGTGGAGTCGCAACTGGGAGCGCGGGCCGTGCTCTCGCTGGCGCCCGATCTCAAGCTTTACGAATACGACGGCGGCGTGGATAAATCCCAGCCGGAGCTGGTCGTGTTTCCGCGCGCCACGGAGGATGTAGTCGCTCTGGTCAAACTGGCGCGGAAATATAACCTGCCCATTGTGGGCCGGGGCGCTGGCACGGGTCTCAGCGGCGGCGCCATCGCACGGGCGGGCGGAATGATGATTTCGTTCGCCAGGATGAACCGGATTCTCGAAATCGATATCCCCAATGAGCGCGCGGTGGTTCAACCCGGCGTGGTGAACCTGGATATCTCGCTCGCCGTTCAGCCGTTCGGCTACTTCTATGCGCCGGACCCATCCAGCCAGAAAGCATGCACTATAGGCGGAAACGTGGCCGAAAACGCGGGCGGTCCGCACACTCTCGCTCATGGCGTAACGACCAACCATGTTGTCAGCCTGGAAGCGGTGCTTCCCGACGGGACGGTTATGGAGTGCGGCGGCCGGGAACCCGATCTCGCCGGGTATGACATGGTGGGCCTTCTGACAGGATCCGAAGGAACCATGGCTCTGGTAACAAAGATCGGCGTCAGGCTGATGCGCCGTCCGGAAGCTATCAAGACACTGCTGGCGATTTACAATTCCACCGATGAAGCGGGCAACACGGTTGGAGAGCTCACCGCTCGCGGAATTGTTCCCGTTGCGCTCGAAATGCTGGACGGTCCGATGCTGCGAATGGTGGAAGCCGCCACTCACGCCGGTTATCCGCTGGATGCGGCTGCGGTACTGCTGATCGAAGTGGAGGGCCTCATCGAAGAAGTGGAGGAGCAGGTGGACGCGATCGGGACAGTGTGCCGCGCCTGCGGGGCGCGCGAGGTGAAGGCGGCCCGATCCGCCGAGGAACGTGAGTTGCTGTGGAAAGGCCGCAAGAATGCCTTCGGGGCAATCGGCCGCGTCAGCCCCACATACTACGTGCAGGATGGCGTGGTTCCCAGGACTCAAATTGCCCGAACGCTGCGGGCCATCGGCGAAATCGGGAACAAACACGATATCGCCATCAGCAACGTCTTTCACGCGGGTGACGGCAACATGCACCCCATCCTTCCCTTCGATCCGCGCAAGCCCGGCGACCTGGAGCGGGCGCAGAAAGCGGGTGAGGAAATACTCGATTTCTGCATCTCTGTCGGAGGCTCGATAACCGGCGAGCACGGTGTCGGCATGGAAAAAATGGAGCTGATGCAGCACCTGTTTCCGGACGAGACGCTGGAGTTGATGAAGCGCTTTAAAGCGCTGTTTGATCCCCAATGCGCGTTGAATCCTGGTAAGGTGCTCCCGACCGGTAAGGGCTGCCTGGAGATCCGCCAGCGGCCGGAAGTGGAGGTTTAGCGGCATGCCGGTGCAGCGCATTGCCATCGACATGGACGAAGTCGTCGCCGATACCATGGCCCGCTATCTGGATATTTACAACGCGGATTTCGGCCTCAGCCTCACGCCCCAGCACTTCCACGGGAGGCGCATGATGGAAGTGATCGATAGCGCTCACGTAGCGCGGGCCAGGACGTATTTTGAGCGTGAAGACTTTTTTGCGGAAATTGCAGTCATGCCCGGCAGCCAGGAAGTCGTTCGCGAGCTGAATGAACGCTATGAAGTCTTTATTACGACCGCCGCAATGGATGTGCCGTGTTCGTTCTCGGCCAAATTCCAATGGCTCAAGCGGTACTTTCCGTTTATCTCGCCGAAGCGCATTGTCTTTTGCGGAGACAAGGGCATCATCTCGGCGGACTTTATGATCGACGACGATCCGAAGCATTTTCGAAACTTCAGCGGCGAGGGAATTGTCTACACGGCGCCGCACAATATCCATGAGACCCGATTCCGGCGCGTGAACGACTGGAGCGATGTCCGCGCGATTTTTTTAAGTAGATGACGGGATGTTGCTGCTCGCTGCGATGATCACGATCCTGGCCAGCAATCGCACCGTGCAATTCCAGGAGCGTACTCTTGCAACCGATCTGACCGGCGGATATCAGGTTGTAGCGTGCGATGTGAACGGCGACGGCAAGCTGGATCTCATCGCGCTTGCCAGCGATATGCCTGATTTGGTCTGGTTTGAGAATCCCGGCTGGGACCGCCACATCCTGGCTCGAAATCTCCACGCCATGATTAATCTCGCTTGCTGGAACAAAACGCCGCATTCGATTCCCGAAATCGTGCTTACGTACGGATTCTCGATGAACCCGCGCGAGAGCGCCGGGATTATCGCCCGGCTCACGCCGCAAGGCGATGCGCGGCAACCGTGGAGCGTGACGGAGTTCGACCGCTTGCCGGCCTCGCACCGCTTGCGCTGGGCCGATATCGACGGCAGCGGAAACAAAGTAGTAATTAACGCGCCTCTAGCCGGCGCCGATGCGTATGGCCCCGATTATCGCGGTCATGTGCCGCTGGTTTATTACGCCCCGGGCGAATGGAAACGGCGGCTGATCGGTGAGGCCGAGCAGGGCGTCGTTCACGGAATCTTTGTGACGGACTGGGACCATGATGGGCGTGATGAAGTTCTGATCGGCAGTTTTTTGGGTATTCACCTCTACAAGTTCGGCAGAGACGGCAAGTGGTCGCGTACGGAGATTGCAAAGGGCAGTCCCAAGCCTTGGCCTAAGAGCGGAACCAGCGATGTCGCCGTCGGGCACACCGGCGGCGACCGTTTTCTCGCTGCCATCGAGCCGTGGCACGGAAACGAAGTTGTCGTATATCGCAACCGCGGCGGCTTATGGAATCGCGAGGTGATCGACGACACCCTGCTGGATGCGCACAACGTCGAATGCATCGATCTGGACGGAGATGGCGTCGATGAAATTGTGGCCGGCTTTCGCGGCAAGCCATACGGCGTCTACATCTATCGCTGGAACGCCGGGAAATGGGGCCGCGAGATATTAGACCAGGGTACGATTTCTGCCGCCGGCTGCGGCATTGCGGACCTGGAGGGGAATGGCCGTCCCGATATTATCTGCATCGGCCAGGCGACTCATAATTTGAAGTTGTGGCGTAATCTGGGCGTTGATCGTTGATTATATTCCCGCCAGAATGGATATTTCCAGGTCGCGCCAGCGACTGAAGCCTCGGTCCAAGGTGACAAGTTCGAATTCATGTTTCGTCACAAATGCCGCCAGATACGCGTCAGTCCACGACGAAGCACCCAATCCAGGGCGATTCATGAGTTCTGCCCAAAAGGGCTGAATTCCCTGGGGCTCGTTCGCAAATATTACGCGAGGGTCCGCTTCCAAGGCATATTGGATCTCCCATGCTTGCCGGATGTTCCGAACTCCGCCACCAAGCACTTTCGAATTCGTGAGGAGGCGCAAAAGCCCATCTGAGTCACACGACAAATGGCTACTGAATCAACTGCCCGCTCCCAAAACCACGATCGCGCCGCCTTGTGATGAACGTGCCCTTCTGCTACTAACGCCAGGAGCACGTTGAGGTCAGGAAGCGAGATCTTCACGCGCGAGAATCTCGTCCAGGTCGGATCCCCTGAGCGTCCGAATGGGCCCAGTTTCTGCGATCGGGATCAGGGGTAACCGCACTTCCTGCTCCTTGGTCCTCAAGCGGCCATGTTGTTTGAGATGCTCAGTTACTAAGTCCTGGATGAGTTGGCCGGGCGTAGTTCCTTCTTCGATCGCCAACGTCTCCAACTCGCGTATGACTCTGTCCGGCAGATCAAACATCGCCTGCATATCTGGCAGTATCCCATAGTTTAGAAATACGGCTTAGCGCCAATATCACAGCCACTGAAGCTCACTGTCCTCCCGTCCACCAGCCCGGGACGTGATATGCCAGCGAATGACCTTTGAGCGGTTCATTGCAGTATCGGCAAATGTTTGCTTTGAAGCGAAGCTTTTGTTTAACTGGGTCGGTCCAGCGATCGTGTCTCAAGATGAGATTTGGAGAGGAGATAGCCTCACGATGGAATCTGCGCCGAAACGAATCTTATTCCACCCCCCTGATCTCAAAGCCCGCTTCGCGCATACCTTGCACAATCCCGTTACGTATGCTTGCCACTTCCTCTGCAGTTAACGTCCGGTCGAGCGCGCCCACTTCCAGGTGATAGGAAACACTCTTCTGGCCCGAGGACAACGGCGGACCCACGTACTGGCGAACAAACTCGACACTCGCAAGATCGGAGCCCGCCAGGCGAGTTACTTCGTCCTGAATGTCGCTCACCGGAGTTCGCAGACCCGCAACCGCGGAGAGGTCGAATCCGCTGGTGGGGTATTTCCGCAACGGCTGATAGGTGACACCATGGCTTGCAGCCAGTTCTTGCGCTATTTTTAGATCGACATCCAAAAGCACCGCACGGCCTTCGATCCCTTCCTGTTGAAGCAGGCGGGGGTGCAGCGCGAACAGGCGCCCAATGGCGGCGCCGTGCCAGAGTATCGCGGCCGTTCGGGTGGGATGTTCATACGCGAGCGCCGTTGTTGCCGAGAGGCGCGCGGACGGGAACACACACTCTACAACGCGCTTCAGCTCGAAAAAGTCCTGCTCATCGGCATGCGCGCCGTAAATGGCTGTCACGGCGTGCGTTCTCTCGTCGGGCAATTCGCCGTCATGGCCCGGGTGGATTTCATTGCCGATTTCAAACAGCCGGAACTCGGAAAAGTTACGAAGATTGCCGGCGATGTTCTTGAAAATACCGGGCAGCAGCGAGCGTCGCAGATGGGTTAATTCAGCCGCGATGGGATTCCTGACCCCCAGATGCTCCGCTACATCGAAGCCAAAGCGTCGAAGCTCCGCTTCATTCAGAAACGAGTAATTGTGAACTTCGGTAAAGCCCTGCGCGGCAAGCTGCGCGCGCACGCGGCGTAGATAGGCCCGCATGGGGTTTGCCGGCGGCACAATAGAGGCAACGAAGGGAGGCTTGGGGGTGATTTCCGCGTATCCAATCATGCGCCCGATCTCCTCTACCAGGTCTGCCTTTGCCGAGATGTCTTTTGTGGCGCGCCAGGTCGGGACCGTCACCTTGAGGGGACCGCCCGAGGACTGCTCGACACCGAAGCCCAGCGCCGCCAGAATACGCACGATCTCCTCTTGGCTAACTTCCTTGCCGAGCTTCCGGCTTGCGAAATCGACCGGCAAAACAATGCCGCTAGCGGCAGGAAATACAGCGCGATTATCCGTCACGGCGCCCACGGTGCGAATTCCGGCACACACTTGGCGGAAGAGCTCGATTGCCCGGGCGATCCCGCGAACCGTATTTTCCGGATCGAGCGATTTTTCGAACCGCATGGACGCATCCGTGCGAAGCTTGTGGCGCGCGGAGGTCAGACGAACGCTTGCGGCCTGAAAGTTTGCGCTTTCGAGGACAATTCGCTTGGTGCTTTCGGAAATTGCGCTCTGCGCCCCGCCGATTACCCCGGCAAGCGCGATTGCGCCCGCGCCATCTGCAATAACAAGATCGGACGTCGAAAGCGTATATGTTTCGCCGTTTAAAGCGGCCAGGCGTTCGCCTGCGTGCGCCGTGCGGACGAAAATCGTGTTGCCCGTTAGCTTATCGGCATCGAAGGCATGCATGGGCTGCGGCAGCTCAGCGAGAACGAAGTTCGTCACATCGACAATATTGTTGATAGGATTGAGGCCTATGTGTTCCAGCCGCGTTTGCAGCCAGGCTGGTGATAGGCCGACGCGTACGCTTTCGAATACGAGAGCGCTGTAACGCGGACAGAGCACATGATCCGCAATTTCGGCCCGAACGGCGGGGGCGCCCTCCGGCAACAACGCGAGATCGACCGGATCCCGCAGCCGACCGCCTGTGATCGCGGCAACTTCGCGAGCCATCCCATAGTGGCCCCACAGGTCGGGGCGGTGCGTCAGGCTTTTGTTGTCGATCTCGATAATCCAATCGCCTTCTACGGCCTCGACCCCTTCGCACTCGGCGGTCTTCATGGTGATCAGGCGCTCCAGCTCGGCCGGGACAGCCGATAAGCCAGGCGTCAGATCGGAAAGCCATTGATAGGAGAACTTCAACTTAGATTCCTTTTCAACCCGTCCAGCTCAAAACTGATTCAGAAAGCGCAAATCGCCGCTCTGAAGCTGGCGGATATCGTCGATTCCATAGCGCATCATGGCGAGCCTAGTCAATCCGAGCCCGAATGCAAACCCGCCCCACTCGTCCGGATCGATGCCGCTCATCCGCAGCACATTCGGATGCACCAGACCGCAGGGCAGCAGCTCCACCCACCCGCTTTGCTTGCAAACCGGACAGCCCGCTCCGCTGCAGATAAGGCACTGAATATCGAGTTCGAAACCAGGTTCGACGAAAGGGAAGTAACCCGGCCGGAGGCGCACCGTAACATCGCGCTTGAAGATGCTGCTCAGCAGGGTTTTCATGAAATAGATAAGATTCGCGACAGATACATCGCGATCGATCATCATGCCTTCAAGCTGGTAAAACGTGTGCTCGTGCGAGGCGTCCACTTCTTCGTTGCGGAACACGCGTCCCGGAGCAATCATGCGGAGCGGCGGGCCCAGTTTTCGCATCCCGCGCACCTGAACCGGCGAAGTGTGTGTGCGCAACAGATGACCATTTGACAGCCAGAAGGTATCCTGCATGTCGCGCGCCGGATGCGTGGGTGGAATGTTCAGCGCGTCGAAGTTGTGCTCTTCGGTCTCCACCTCGGGGCCGTCCAAAACGGCGAATCCGAGCGAGGTGAACAGATCCTCGATCTCATCCTGAAGCTGGGTGATCGGGTGGAGGCTGCCGGGCCGCACTCCGGGCGCCGGCAGCGTAACGTCTATCCATTCGTTGGCCAGCCGTTCGGCAAGCTGGGCCTCTTCAAACCAGCGGTTCTTCTTTTCGTATTCGCTTTCCAGGTCCTGCTTGACGGAGTTGAGGAGCTTCCCGAAACGTGCGCGCTCTTCGGGCGCAAGCTTGCCGAATTCTTTGCTGATCTGCGCCAGCGTTCCTTTGCGGCCCAGCGCCTCGACACGCGCTGCTTCCAGGTCCTGTCCGGAAGAGGCCGAAGCGAATGCGGCCAGCGTGGCCCGGCGAAGTTCTTCGAGTCGCGAATCGAGCATCGGCTAGTGAAGCTTTGCCCCCAGCTCTTCCAGCAGCTCGGCGACATCTTGCCGGCCCTGCATAAGCGCCAAATCGAGCGGAGCCTGCTCATTCGCGGCGCGGGCGTTCAGATTCGCGCCATGCGCCACCAGCGTTTCCACCATCTCGCGATTTCCGGCTTGCGCCGCGGAATGCAGAGCCGTCCACCCGCCCTCCTGGGTGGCATTGGGATCCGCGCCCTGTTTCAGCAGAAATTCGACCAGCGGTGTGTGGCCTCCCGCCGCGGCCGCATGCAGCGGTGTGTTCTTCATCGCGTTTGTAGAGCGGGAATTAATGTCCGCGCCGCGGTCTAGCAGGGCGTTCGCCAGATCGCGATGACCGAAGAACGCAGCCAGATGAAGCGGCGTCCAGCCATCTCCGCTGTGCGATTCGAGCAATGCGGGATCGCGCTCAATCTGCTGCAGAGCGGCGCCGGTTTGGCCCGCCGCCGAGGCGTTGAACACATCCAGAGCCGGCCCCAGGCTCAACAGATATCCGGCGATCTTCTCCTGGCGGTAGTACTTGGCCAGCAGCAAAGCGCTTTGTCCCGCTTCGTTCGTTGCGTTCAGTAAACCCGGATCTTCAGCCAGCGCCGCTTGAACACCGGCCAGGTCGCCCTTCTTCACCTGTTCCTGAAATGCATTTACATCTGACATCGTCATGCCGCCGGAATGAAGATCTGATCCGTCTTGTTGAGTTCCCAATCGAGGTGGTTGATATAGAAAAGCAGAATTTCACGAGAGTACTTGCCCGAGAATTGCTCAAAGACGCGCGCCTGCCAGCCCTCGGTAAGGTACTGTTCGGGTTTCAGATCCTTGTCGAAAAAGCCCTGATCGTTCGGGATTCCAAGGAAATTGAGGATCGCGATGATCATCTCCAGGTGAGAAAGCAGCAAAACCTGGGACAGATCGGTGGCGAATTCTTCCTCGCCGGCCTCGATCCGCGCCCACAATTTCGGCTCGGCCTTGCGAAGCGTCTCGGAATTCAGCTTGATGAGGCGGGCGCGGAGTTTGAAACGCTCGTAGATCTGGTAGGTTTTCAATTTGCCGATGGAGATCCCGCGCACCAGTTCGTGAAAAACATCCGGACCGAGCGCCAGGAATACGCCGCACATCTGCATTGTGAAAAGAGTAGCATAATGGGTCCGGAAAGCCAGGGCGTGGATGCATCTCAAGTCCATGATTTTTAAGGTTCTTAGTCGCTCTGCGCTACAATCGGGAGGTTGCGGCAGGGCCGCCTAAAGAATGAGCAACTTGATCGTGCTCGGGGCGCAGTGGGGCGACGAAGGAAAAGGGAAAATCGTCGACCTGCTCTCCGAGAAGTTTGATGCCGTCGCGCGCTACCAGGGGGGGCACAACGCCGGGCACACCGTTTATATCGGTGCGCAGAAGTTTGTGTTGAAGCTGATTCCCAGCGGTGTTCTCCGGCCGGGCGTTCTGGCGGTGATCGGGAACGGCGTGGTGATTGATCCTGCCGCGCTGCTGGAAGAAATTGCGGCTCTCGAAGCGGCCGGCATCAACGTCCGGTCGCAGCTGAAACTCAGCAACCGTTGCCACGTGATCTTCCCGTTCCACCGCACCATCGAGAAGATCTCCGAAGCCCGAGCCAACCGGATTCCCATCGGGACGACATCTCGCGGGATCGGCCCTTGCTACGAAGACAAGATTGCGCGCCGGGGTATTCGCATCGCCGACCTCGTTGATATCGATTTCCAGGACCTCTACTGCGCGCTCGCCGAGGATAAACAGCTCATCGCGAACGCATTTCAGATCGCCGAACCCGTCGATTTCAAGGAGATCCTCGATCGCTATAAGCAATTTGCGGAACAGATTCGTCCGTTGGCGTGCGATACCGCTCATCTGTTGAACGGGATGATAGGCGAAGGCAAGAGCATCCTGTTCGAGGGCGCGCAGGGCACCATGCTTGACATCGACTTCGGCACCTATCCGTTTGTCACCAGTTCGAGCGCGGCCGCCGGCGGAGCCTGTACCGGAACGGGTGTTCCGCCTACCAAAATCGACGGGATTATCGGAGTTTCCAAGGCTTACATCACGCGTGTAGGCGCGGGACCGTTCCCGTCGGAAGATCAGGGCGAGCTCGGTGAAAGAATTCGTCAGGCCGGAAACGAGTACGGCTCAGTTACCGGCAGACCCCGCAGATGCGGCTGGTTCGACGTGCCGCTATTGCGCTACACGGCCGAGGTAAACGGCTTCGATAGCCTGATCATTACGAAATTGGACGTGCTGGACGATCTCGACGAGATCCCGGTCTGCGTGGCGTACGAAGTGGACGGCCGCGTCATCACACACATGCCCGCAAGCACACGTCGCATGGAGACCATAAAGCCGGTATTCGAGCGCCTCCCCGGCTGGAAGCAATCGACACAGGGAATCGCGCACATAGCAGATCTTCCCGAACGGGCAAAACGCTATCTGAGGTTTCTCGAAGAAAAGACCGGGGTAGAAATCGGCTCGGTTTCAAACGGTCCCGAACGCACCGAAACCATGATCGTTGCGGGATCGAAGCTCGAACGCCTGCTGTCTTAGCCGGGGCCCCACCCTCATTCCCACTCAATCGTTCCCGGCGGTTTGTGGGTCAGATCGTAAAAGACCGCGGCGACTTGCGGAATCGCAAGAATCTGCCTCGTTACTTGATCCATCAGCTCTTCGGGCATCAGTACCGCATCCGCCGTCATCCCATCGACGGAGTTGATGGGGCGCAGCACAACCGATTCCCGCGCGTCGCCCGTTCCCACCGGGAGCAGTACCACCGGAAATTGCCAGACGAGTTCTTCGAAGCCGGTTTTCAAGCAGAACTCGCGAACAATTGCATCCGCTTCCCGCAGAATGTCCAGCCTGTGCTTCGTAATCCCCGCTTTGAACATCCTCAGTGAGCCGAGGGCTGCTTTGGCCCCGCACAGTCCCACTACGCGGTTAATATCCGGGCGGCTGTTGGTCAGCGCCGGCGAAGTTGTCTCCACATCCATGAGTGCGGGCTTGTGGGCTAACGCCAGCACGTTCCGGTAACTCCGCGCGTCGCCCTGCACGCCCACGGAGCGGACCGGCAGCAGAAAACCATCCGCAGTTTTCGCAACCGTTCCCTCGCGCTCCGAACACAAGCAGCGAATCGCCAGCCCCGGGCCGGGAAACGGGTGCCGCGACAGAAATCGATCCGGCACGCCTAGCTCACGCCCGATCTCGCGCACCTCATCTTTGTAAAAGGAAGTGAGCGGCTCCACAATCTGCCCGGAGTCGATCAGCGCCTGAATCCCGGCTACCCGGTTGTGATGTGTTTTGATCAGGTCCGCCTTCGCCGTGCCGCCGGATTCGATCGTATCCGGATAGATTGTGCCCTGTCCCAGGATCCAGCGCCCATCGAGAAAATGCTCGCCGGCCAGGATGCGCTCCTGCACCTTCACAAACTGCTCGCCGATGGCGCGGCGTTTTTCTTCCGGATCGTAAATGCCTTCCAGTGCCGCCAGGAACTCCTCCGCCGCATGCTCCGCCAGGAAATTTCGCGCGCCCAGTTCTGCGAAAACCCCGCGGACGAACTCGGTCTCGCCTTTGCGCATCAGTCCCGTATCGACGTAGATTCCAAAAACGCGTTCCGGGCCGAGCGACCGCAGGCACAGCGTATAGGCAACCGTGGAATCAACTCCCCCGCTGACGAAAAAGAACACGTTTTGGTCGCCCGCGGTCCGGCGAATCTGCTCTTCAACCATCGGTACGCGCTGCGAAATGTTCCAATCCTTAACCGCCCCGCAGATCGAAAACACGAAGTTTTCCAGAACGTGCCGGCCAGCCTGCGTATGGACCACTTCGGGATGAAATTGAATCCCGAACAGCTTGCGCTCTGGATGGGACATCGCTGCCACTCCCGAAACCTCGCTGCAGCCCGTTATGCGAAAGCCCGCCGGAACCGCCGCCACAATATCGAAATGGCTCATCCAGATCTGGGAATCTGGAACTCCCTTCCAGAGCGCGTCTTCGCAGCTCACACGCAGGTGCGCGAGTCCGTATTCTCCGCGCAATCCCTTCTGAACTTCGCCGCCGAGATGCCGCGCCATTAATTGATGGCCGTAGCAGATGCCAAGTATGGGTATTTCTGACCGGAACAGATCGGGATCGACATCCGGACTGCCGGTTTCCAGCACGCTCGCCGGTCCGCCGGAAATGATAATGCCCTTCCGGCCAAGCAGCGCGGAGACGGGGGTATCGCTCGGCTGCACGTCTGCATAGACGCCCAGTTCCCGCACGCGTCGCGCGATCAGGTGCGTATATTGGCCGCCCGTATCGAGCACTGTGATCTGCGCTTGCAAATCACCCATTGGAAACTGAGCCGCGCGCGCTAGCAAGCAGTTCGTTCAGTGCACTGACGAAGTTGCGGCAGCACACTAATGTAAACTTGCCCGCTGCTTTTCAAACCGGGCCTTCGATTGCGCCAGCAGATTCGCCGCCTTCGGCATGGCTTCAATCGCTTTTTGAATCTCCGGATCCTGCTCCACAGCAATCCGCTGCGAGTCTTCGTAGCTAAACGCCGTGATGTACATCTCGGCGCGGAGCTGATCGCGAATCCAATCATGATCGCGCGTCCAATCCGCCTCGGAAAATTGTATTCTGAGCTGCTTTAACAGCCAGTCGTGAAAGCTTTCGAGAACCGTCTCATCCGGCGTCCAGCCCTTCGGCAGTTTCGTCGGATGATCGCTGAAATAGAACGCGGAGAAATTGAAAAACGCGTTCTTGCGGGCTACGTTCAGCTCAAACGCATCCAGTTTTGGCGCGTCGAACTTCTCGTCCGGAGTGATGCCGCCGCCGCCATAGACAATCCGTCCCAGGTCGGTCTGCTTCACATCCTGCGGGTCTTTAGAGGCCGTTCGCTTTCCGTAGTAGTAATCCAGGAAGGAGATGTTTGAATAGTTCCGCTGAATCAGGCGTCCGCTGGGCGTGTAATAATGTTGCGTCGTCAGCGCGAGGCCCGTGTTATCGCTCAAGGGATAAACGGTTTGAACCAGGCCTTTGCCGAACGTTGTATCACCCAGTATCCAGGCCCGGTCGTGGTCCTGCAGCGCGCCCGCCACAATCTCGGCGGCCGAGGCCGAGTACCGGTTGACCAAAACGACGATCGGATAGCTCTCTCCATACTGGCTTCCATGCGCCAGGTACGGCTTCTCCGAATAAGCGCGTCCTTTGTGCGAGACAACCACCTGCCCGCGATCCAGCCATCGCCCAGCCGTCGCCACTCCTTCCTGCAGCAGACCTCCGGGATTCTCGCGCAGATCCAGAATCAGACCCTTTATATTGGGCTCGCCAAGCGCCTTGAGGTTGTCTTCTACTTCCTTGCTGGTTGTTTCCGTGAATGACTGGATTCGCATGTAGGCGATCCCGGGCTTCACCCAGAAAGCCGTATCCACGCTATTGCGGGGAATCTCATCCCGCACCAGGTTAAACGTGATCGGCTTGGAAGAGCCCTCCCGGTTCACAACCACCTGAACCTTGGTGCCTTTCGGACCCTTCAACATATCCGCCACTTCGGTCGTGTTCAGGTTGTCTACCCGCTTGTCGTTCACTTCCATCAGCAGATCGCCCGGGCGAATGCCCGCTTTGTAAGCCGGGGTCCCGCCGAACGGGTGGATCACCATAGGCTTTCCCGTACGCGGTTGAGCGCCGATCAGCATGCCGATGCCGTAATACATCCCGTGCTGCTCTTCACGCAATCCGGCGAACTCTTTCGGATCGAAGAAGTTGGAATGCGGATCCAGCGTCCGCAGCATCCCCGGTATCGCGCCTTTATAGATGGCCTTGTCCGGCGAGAGCTTGTCGGCGTAGTTCTGATCGACGATGTCGTAAATCTTTGTGAAAGACTCGATGCTCGCCTTCACATCCTCGTCCGATGTGACGCTCACATTGTGCTGCGACCCTTGCGACGCCGCCGAGACAGCTTGTGCGCCAGGTCCAAACCAGCCACCCACTAACGCGCAGGAAGCCAGAAAGAGGGGAATAAACAGAAAATAACGCCGCTGGGACGACAAATAAACCTCCAGGGTCTGTCTCCAGTATAGACGCTAAAAGCGCCCGGTCCGGGCGTTCATGCGCCAGGTCCGTCAATGTGACGATAGCGCCCTTGGAAGAGAGCCGGATCCAGTAGCTTCCAACGAATACTGCTTATGAAGGGTTCAGTGCCCATCCTCGGAGGAATTCGCCTCGTGCTCCTCCGGCACGGAGACGCTGTTCCAATCCGGCGGTTCCACGCCGAGCAGGTTGTGAACAAAGAAATCGTCGCGGTAATGCTCGGAGTTCAAAATGGGGACGCCATGGTTCTGGTCCGGAATGTAGAGCATTTCAAAATGCTTATGAGCCTTTACTAACGCGTTCACGACTTGCAGGGACGAAGCTGGGTCGACGTTCGTATCTAGTTCGCCGGCGATAATGAGCGCCTTGCCTTGCAAGCGGTAGGCGTTATCGACATTCGATGATGCCGCGTATTGTGGCCCAATCGGCCAGCCCATCCATTGCTCGTTCCACCACAGCTTGTCCATGCGATTATCGTGGCATCCGCTATTCGTGACAACCACTTTGTAGAACTCGGGATGAAATAAAACTCCGCCAAGCGAACTTTGCCCGCCTGCGGAAGTTCCGAAGATGCCGACTCGCGAGATGTCGTACCACGGATACTTCGCCGCAGCCGCTTTGTGCCAAAGAATGCGATCCGGAAAGCCCGCATCAGCGAGATTCTTGTAGCAGACGTCGTGAAATGGTTTGGAACGATTACTGGTTCCCATGCCATCGATATGCACGACGATGAAGCCTAAATCCGCCAGCGACTGATCTTGCGAATACGGGACGAACCCTTTGGGAACGAACGATCCCT
Source organism: Bryobacteraceae bacterium (assembly GCA_025980435.1). GTDB lineage: Bacteria > Acidobacteriota > Terriglobia > Bryobacterales > Bryobacteraceae > Bog-105. Next base: position 14,814 of record JAICXK010000008.1, on the reverse strand, counting down.
GCGGACCGGCATAGATATTTTCGATGACCGGATATTTCTTCGACGCATCGAAATTAGCGGGTTTGATGATAATGCCCCAAATATCGGTTTTGCCGTCACGCCCCTTTGCCACGAAGACGTCCGGATATCGAAAGCCTGCCGCCAGCCAGGCGGACGCATCTCCGCGATCGAGATCGAGGATCATCTTCAGATCCCCCGTTCGATGCAACTGAGCGACCGCTGGAAGATCCACGCGTTGCCAGGTATCGACAAAGTACTTGTGATCGTGCGAGAAGTTGATGCTGTGCGTGGCCTCGGAGAACGTGACTCTTGTTAGCCCGGTACCGTCAAAATTGATACGGTAAGCCTGGGTGAAGTAAGGATCTTGGCCTGGGACGCTGCTGCCGGCATCGAACCAGATTTGGCGCTTTTTGTCGTCCACCCAATCGACATTTCGCACCAGCCAGTTGCCCTTCGTGATCTGGTTTTTTACCTCGCCGGTGACGCCATTGTAGAGATAAAGATGCTCCCACCCGTCGCGCTCGGAGGCCCAGATAATCTCGTTGCCATCGTCGACGTCATGCCGATATCGCCTCCCGGCAGAAAGTCCGGGGCCCAGCCGGTTGTAGTAGATAAACGTTTTCGACGTTTCGGTGATCAGAGGCCGCGCCTTGGCGGTCCGCGCATCAACTTCGATAATTCTGTAAACCTGGTGGCCACGCTGGTTATCTTCGAACGTGAAACCCCGGCTATCTTTCCACCACCTCGGCGGACTGAGTGAGTACGGATTCGGAAATAGAGAATTATCAATCTCGATTCCTTTCCTTGCCGCCACGTCGAATAACACGGGCCGGGCGATATCCAGCGTGTCGCCCGGTTTCAAATAGTGAATGGTCACGTGCTTCGGTTGGATTTGGCCGCGCGGCGAGGATTCGATGTACATGATTTCGCGGTTGTATCCCGGCCGTGTGCGATACGCGACCAGCCTTTTCGAATCCGGCGACCACGCAATCGTGCGCAAGGTATAGTAATTCCCGTCCGAGCCATCGAAACTCAGCGGAAACGCTGGATGATCTCCGGCGGACTTCAGAAACACGTTGAAATCTTGGATGAATGCTTCCCATTTGCCGTCGAACGACGCGCACACCTCGGGTTTTTGTGGAGGAAGCTGTCCGCCAATCTGCGAACCAACGTCCGGGCGTTCAGGCCGGCCCTCGCCATTCTGACTCCGTTCCTGCTGATGCTTCGGCGCGCAACCGTGGGGCGCGTGGCCCCATTCGCCCTCATCACCGTCTTGGGAGGCTGGAGCTTGATATTCCAGCCCGTCAACCGGATCGCCGCCGGTTTCGTGCGGATTGATCTGCGTCACATCTGCCGGACTCGGTTCCTCTTCTCCCGGGCTGACGTGAGGAATCGGCCCCTGTTTCGAGCAGGTATATGCACTCAGCGAGCACTTGTAAAGCCAACCATCCAAACCGAACTGAATTGCTTTTTCCTGGTCCACGAATCTCAGCGGCGCTGTGCTGAACGGCGGAGGCCGGTAGCCCGTTCGGCTAGGCTCATGCGGAGCAAACGGTAACTCGAGCGCAGTGTATTTCTTCCCCGTTACGGCGGAGATCGCGGCAGCCATTCTGTTCTGATCGAAGGCCAGCTTCTTCGTTTGGTGCTCGGCATCGACCAGCACGAACTCCGTCCCGCCTTTCACCGAGCGCGGGTACCAGAAGTGGTCGGAGCCGCCGATCCAGTTGATTCCGCCCGGTAGATTGATCACCTTGCCCCGAGCCTTCGCCCGCAGCCCTTCGGCCCGTTGATAATCGCCAATCGTTCCTTGCGCCCAAAGCGCAGGAGCAACCAAGATGCTGAAAATAGCAACAGCACGACAGAGCATGGGTTTGTGTACACGATTGTATATGCGGTTCACCAACAGGACTCGAACCAAAGGAATTCCCAATTCTCGACCGGTTCATGCGGGGCAGACCCCTGGTCTGCGCCGGACGGGGTACCCTCTGGGTCCGTCCGGCCCTACTGCTTCCCCGATAACCGCGGAAATTCGCCGCCGCTCTCTTCGGTGGCTTTTTGCGAGGCGGGAATATCGATGTTGGCAACCGGAATCCGACGCGTGGGCTGGCTGGTGAAATCCCATAAGGTTCCGTCCACCACAGCATAATTCTGGATTTGTACCTGCTGCCCGCTGCGGAGGACCAGCTTGACCGGGGGCGCCTGAGGAAGTTGTGTCTCCGCAGCCGGGGCAGCGCTTTGCAGTGGAGGAGCCGGCATCGTCTGCTGGGCGCGCGCGGCCTCCTGTTCGTTGCGAAGCTCCTCGACCTGCGCGCTTAGATCTTCTATCTGTTGGCCGAGCAGGTTCCCAGTGACCGCCGCAGTCTGAGCAGCCGGATCCTGGGCTGTTTCATAAGGCGGATAGGCATCGTACCCACTGGTGTCATAACCGAGGAAAGGGTAATAATAAGGTGCGAAAAAAGCCTGGGGAGCGCGATTCCGGCCATGCCCGTGCCCGAAAGAACGCGGTTGTGACCGCAGCGCGCCGGGATCAATGCCGGTGAACCCTGCAGCGGGGGCGCGCAGCCCCAGCGGTGGCGGGCCAAAGGTTCGTACCGGAAACGGGCGGCCACCTCCCAATGGCTGCGTGCCGTGCGCTACGGGCTTGGAGAAGTGTTGTCCTCCGAATTGCGTTCCACCCGCGTGCCCGCGTTGAGCCGCCATCGGCATTACACCGATAATGCCAACTCCGGCGAGGATCGCGACTGCTTGTGCCAAAAACCGCATGGATCGGGCCTCTACTTTCAAGAGTATCGCTATTTCACCTGCCTGTTAGATGCGTCTCTTCCGCGCACCGGTTGCGGGCGGTTGTGGCGAATACAATGGGAATTCTAATGCGGATCGCTCTGGCACAGATCAACAATACCGTGGGCGATCTGGAAGCGAACGCGGCCAAGATCCTCGATTTTTCACGCCGGGCCGAACGCGCTGGAGCCGAACTGGTTGCCTTCCCCGAACTGGCGCTTACCGGCTATCCGCCGCGCGACCTGGTGGAAAAGCATTCCTTTCTCGATCGCACCGCCCAGGCGCTCGAAGGCATTGCGCGCGAATCAGCGGGCCTGGATCTTGGCCTAGTTGTCGGCTACGTAGCACGCTCGCCCGAACGCGCAGGGATTCACGCCCAGAACGCCGCGGCCGTGATCGAGAAAGGCCGCATCGTGTTTCGCCAGTGCAAGATGCTGCTGCCGACCTACGATGTTTTCGACGAGGCCCGCTACTTCCAGGCCGCCGAATCGCAGGATCTCTGCACCATTCGCGGAACGAAGCTCGCGATTTCCATCTGCGAAGATTCCTGGAACGACAAGCAGTTCTGGGAGCGCCGACGCTATTCTCGCGATCCCATTGAAGAATTGGCGCAGCGCGGCGCGGAGGTAATTATCTCCATCAACGCGTCGCCCTGGAATATTGGCAAGCGCAAATTGAGAGAGGATATCTTCCGGGCCACCGCGCGGCGCTTCCAACTGCCCGTTGCCTACATCCACATGGTGGGCGGCAACGATCAACTGGTGTTCGACGGCTCCAGTTTCGCCATGACCGCCTGCGGAGAACTGCGGGCGCGCGCCAAATCGTTCGCGGAAGATCTCATCCTGTTCGATAGCTATGCGGGCACTGGCGACGATCACGCCAATCACCTGGTGGGCGACGAGGCCGCTTTTGAAGCGCTCGTGCTGGGGACGCGCGATTACATCCGGAAATGCGGTTTTCGCAGCGTGCTGGTTGGATTGAGCGGCGGCATCGATTCCGCGCTGGTCGCTTCCATCGCGGTGGAAGCAGTAGGCAAAGAGAATGTTACGGGCGTGGGCATGCCGGGCCCGTATTCGTCCGAACACAGCCTCGGCGACGCACGGTCGCTCGCCGAACATCTTAGCATCCGCTTTGAGGTGGTGCCCATCAACCGCGGCAACCAAGCTATGCTCGATACGCTACAGCCGCTGTTCGCCGCATACAGCCCCGATACGACGGAAGAAAATCTGCAATCGCGCCTCCGCGGAATGGTGTTGATGGCGCTCTCGAACAAGTACGGTTCGCTGGTGCTGACCACCGGGAACAAGAGCGAGATTGCCGTGGGTTATTGCACGCTGTATGGCGACATGTGCGGCGGGCTCGCCGTCATTAGCGATGTGCCGAAGACCATGGTGTACCGGCTGGCGCGGGTTGCGAACTGCCGATTCCAGCGTAGTGGCGCCACGGCACCCATCCCGGAAAACACCTTCACGAAACCACCCTCGGCGGAGCTTCGTCCGGACCAGAAGGATACCGATAGCCTGCCTGAATACGATGTGCTGGATGCGATTCTGGCCGCGTACATCGAACGCTACGAGTCTGTGCCGGAAATTGCCGCCAAGGTGGGCATTTCCGAGGAATTGGTCCGCGACATCGTCCGCAAAGTCGATCGCAATGAATATAAGCGGCAGCAGGCAGCCCCCGGCCTGCGCATTACGCCGAAGGCTTTCGGAGTGGGGCGCCGCTTTCCCATCGCACACAGGTTTACCGAATGAACAAATTCAATCTTCTGATACTCGCCCTTGGCGTGGTTCTCACCGTTCGAGATGCCCATTCGCTCACGCCGAAACAGAAAGTGGGGCCTCTGCCGGGCGGGGGATTTCTGCTGGATAGCGGCTGGATCATCCGGCCGGCGGGCGATCAGATTCCCGTCGATACATTTCCGATGAGCACTGCTCTGTCGGATAACGGAAAGTATCTCCTGGTGCTGAACGGCGGCTATAATCCGCCCTCCATTAGCGTGATCGATCTCGCGCAGAAGAAGGAAGTCGGCCGGACCCGCTTGCCGGACGCCTGGCTCGGGTTGACCGTTGCGCCGAGTAAGGACCTCGTATACGTCGGCGGCGGGTCCACTGGAAAAGTATTTGAGCTGTCGCTCAATTCCGCAACCGGCGAGCTGACGCGCACCCGCGAGTTCGCGGCCGTCAAGGACCTGAACCATAAGGGCGAAACGCTCATCGGCGATGTCGAACTGTCGCCCGATGCCCGCCAACTGTACGCCGCCGACCTGTACGGCGACAGCATCGCCGTAATTAACCTGCAGACTGGAGCGCTGACCGACCGCTGGAGGACCGGCCGCCGCCCGTATCGAATTGTAGTCATGCCGGGTGGCCGCCAGTTGCTGGTCAGTTCGTGGGCCGACGGCGCGCTCTATCAGCACGAGATAAGCAACGGAACGGAAGTTGGCAAAACGCGGATCGGGCCGCACCCCACCGATATGCTTTTGATCAACCGGCCGGTACCCAGCGAAAAGGGAGAATCCAACTACACGGCGCGGCTGTTTGTTACGGCGGGCAATACGAACAACGTGTACTCCCTGGGCATCACCCGGGACGGACAAGTGACGATGCTGGAATCCATCAATCTGTCCCTGACACCGATGCATCCGCTCGGCATGACACCCTCCGCGCTGGCTACCGATTCGCGCGGCGCGCGCCTTTACGTGGTGTGTTCGGACGCAAATGCAGTAGCCGTCGCAGATATCGCCGCGGCGCGCAGCAAGGTGCTCGGCTTTATTCCAACCGGATGGTATCCCACCGGCGTCCGCCTGGTGGGCCAGGGCGAACTGGCGATCGTGAACGGCAAGGGCCTGGGCAGCAAACCGAATCCGCATGGGCCGAATCCGACCGTGCGCCCGGCGCGAGTCGGCGAAGGATCCGCTGCTCCGCCGGCAGTAGAGTACGTGGCACACATCCAAACCGGCACCGTGGGCTTGCTGCGCGTTCCGGACGAATCGCAGCTTGAGACTTACTCGCGCACCGTGATGGCAAACTCGCCTTATCGCGATGAGATGCTCTATGGTCCCATCACCGACCAGCAGGTTGCATTCTTCTCGCATATACAGGAGCACGGGTCCCCCATACAGCACGTCATCTACATCATCAAGGAGAACCGCACGTATGACCAGGTGCTCGGCGATATGGACAAGGGCAACGGCGACAAGGCGCTGAACCTCTTCGGCGAAAAGATCACTCCGAACCTGCATGCGCTCGCGAATGAATTCGTCCTCTACGACAATTTCTACGAAAACGCCGACGTCAGCGCGGAGGGGCATAACTGGCTTTCCGCGGCAATCGCGCCGGATTTCACCGTGAAGACCTGGCCGAACGTGTACGCGAGCCGCAGCAAGAAGTACCGCTACGAAGGAGGCGAACCGGCCAACACGCCCCCGGCTGGTTACATCTGGGACAACGCGCTGCAGGCCGGGGTGACGATACGCGATTATGGCGAGTGGATCACCGACATTCCTCTGAAAGAAGTTACCGGCGAGCGGCAGGTGAAGGCCGTGAACGATCCGGTTCTGGCGCCATATACAGATATGAATTTTCGCGGTTTCGATCTGGAGTACCCGGACGTGAATCGCGCCAAAGAGTTCATCCGGGAGTGGAAGGAGTTCGACGCGAAGGGGCAAGCGCCGCAATTGATCATCCTGCGCCTTGGTACCGATCACACCATGGGGACCAGGGCAGGCGAGTTAACGCCGTTCTCCTACGTGGCCGACAACGATTACGCCATCGGCATGGTCGTGGATGCAGTTACACACAGTAAGCTATGGCCGACGACTGCGATCTTCGCGATTGAAGACGATGCACAGAACGGGCCGGATCACGTCGATTCGCACCGCGCGCCGGTCTGGGTCATATCACCTTTTACGCATCGCGGCACAGTCGATTCTACGATGTACAACCAGACCAGCGTGCTGCGGACTATGGAACTGATCCTGGGATTGCGCCCGATGACGCACTTCGATGCCGGCGCGCGACCCATGTTTGGCAGCTTTTCCAGGCAGGCGAATACGCAGCCGTTCACCGCGATTCCGCCCAAAGTTTCGTTGACCGACCGCAACCCCAAGGACGCGCCCATGGCGGCGGAATCGGCCGCGATGGATTTCTCGGATGCCGACCTGATCGACGATAACGAGTTGAATGAAGTCCTATGGCGCGCCATCAAGGGCACCGACCTGCCGCCCCCGGTAAGCAGCGCCTTTTCACGGTAGTGCGGCATCCACCACGCAGCGGAATCCCAGCGTGCCCGCGCGATCGTAACTCGGCGCCATCAGCAGCAGCTTGCCGTGCTGGTTATTCCGGTACGCTTGCGGGAAATACCAGATAGAGCCTTGCGGCTGGTAATAACTTCCGCCGCGAAGAATCCCGGCGCGGGTGTGTTCATCCACGTATTCGTCGGTCCATTGCCACACGTTGCCTATCATGTCCATCACGCCGAAGGGGCTAGCGCCTTCAGGATGCGCCATCACATCATCGGGTGCGCGCAGGGTTCGTCCGCGGTCGGGTGCAGGAACCGCGGAGCCCCGCCAATCGTTGCCCCAGGGGTACGCGCGGCCATCCAGCCCTTGCGCGGCAAGCTGCCATTCCCACTCGTGCGGAAGCCGCTTTCCAGCCCATTGTGCATAGGCGCGCGCATCGTCGAGCGACACCCACGTCACCGGCTTGTTTGCCCACCCATTCGGATAGATTCCGTTCTTCCAATCACGCAGGAAATTGAGATCGTCGGCGGGGCGATAGCGGGACGCGTCCAGAAACTTTTTGAATTCCGCGTTGGTAACCGGATACCTGTCCATATAAAACGGCTTGACTTGCATCCGATGTTCGTGAAAGCGGCGCGGCATGTTTTCCCAGGGATATTGCACATCGACGCCGATATCGTCGAACCCTTCGATCTCAATTCCCTCTACTTTGAAGACGTAATCCCCGCCTGGGATTCGTACCATGCCTTTCGGAGCGGAGTGCGCGGACTTACTCGGCTGAATCACAACGATCTTCTGCGGCAGAGTCTTCCAATCGTTCGAGTAACTTGCAAGCGGCGAAGCTGTCATGTCTCGCATCGCGGTCATAAGCTTCTGCATATCCGAATCCGGTTCGCCATGTGTAGCAAGAATCGCGCCGAAGGCGTGCGCTTCCAAAGCAAACGAGAGTACGGCTCCATTGCCCTCGATCTCCGGCTTCAGCTCGGTTCCGTGATAGAGATCGAAATAGCGGAGCCCGTTCGCGAAAGGAACGGACATTTGCCGGCCATCGACGTCGAATTCATTTCGATTCACGATGGTCCACACCGTCTGATCTCCCTCGGGCCAGCGGCTCGCGTAGACGCCATACCGGCTCATCGGATAAAAGGGCTCCCAGTCTTTACTGATAAGGAATCGCGCAATCCCGCGTTCGAGCGCCGCCATCCTTCGGGTTGCCTCGCCATCTCGTGGCGTGATGCCGTTCCAAATGCCCCAGATGTTCTCCCAGCTCTCCCAGCCTTCTCCGTTGAAGAACGCGTATTGCAGGTCATCCGTCTTGCTTCGATTCCAGCGGTCCGAAATATTGACCATGTGGCGCGGTTCCAGCCACCGGAACCGGTCCACGCCGGGCACAAAGTGAAATTGCCCGCCATATTGACCCCAGGTCATGACGTTCCATGCAAGCGCCTCATCGGAGGGACTGCCTTCGGGCTCGAACGCCAGCGGATGCCCGATCTTCTCGGCGGCTTCCGAGAACGCCAGCGGCACACCATCCTGCGTATCGCCGTTGATTCCATCGGCCCCAATCTCTTTCATGAGTTCGGCGATCGCCTGCGGCCAGGGCTGGCCAGGATCGCGCGTGCCCAGATCCCACATCATCATCGGAAAGAGCACCCGTACACCGCGGCGGTGAAAATCCGCGATCATCTGCTTGACACCCTGAATGCCGCCCGGCATCGCGCGAATCATGTCGTGTTGATTGCGGTTATCGATCCCCATGTTCGGGTAGGTCGGCCAGATCAGAACCGCGTCGATTCCTCCGTAGCGTTTCGCCAGGTCGTCCAGGTAGCGATCTACGGTGTATTTACGCGTTACCGGATCGTAGAAGTAGCGATCCTGAACCATCATCTGCGGTTGGATGAAGCTGCTTTCGGTCCACTTAAAGGCGGGCTGCGCGTATCGCCAGCCGTTATAGCCGATGCGGATCTTCCGCTCAAAGCGCCAGTGCGTTACGTCCTGCAGCCATGCCTGATGTTCGGCTGGAGTGCATGGTGTATAGCCGCCGTGCGATAAACCCTGAAGCGCCAGGCAATCCGGACCGGGGATCAATTGATTCTTCGGCGGGTAGTGTGTGTCTTGTGAGAAGGCGAGCGAGGACGCGGCCACTACGGTAAGCAGAACGCGGGGCCCTAAGCAGATCATTTTGTTCCTGTGAACATATATCACAGCACCGGGAAGAATACGCCCATGCCAGATAGCACCACGTAATGGTGGTGCTAAAAGAAGTACAATCAAATAGGAGGCAGGAATGGCACGAGCTTCAACAATGCCTGACCCAAACATCATCGTTTGGTTCCAGAACAGGTTTGTTCGCCTGGCGGAGGCGAACGTCAACATCCTCACCCACGCTCTGCACTACGGCACGGGCGTTTTTGAGGGCATTCGCGGCTATTACGAAGACAAGCAGCGGGAACTGTTTCTGGTCCGCGCTCTCGATCATTACGAACGCTGGAAGCAGAACTGCGGCATTCTTCGCATTCACGTCCCGGCGTCTCCGTCCGAACTGTGCGACATCACGGCGGACCTGTGCCGCAAGAACGGTTTTCATTCGGATGTGTACGCACGGCCGATTGCGTATAAATCCTCCGAGCGCATCGGCGTTCACGCGGACGATAACGACGCCCACGCCATCATCGTGCTGCCCTTCGGGCATTACTTCAGCGAGAAGCGGGGACTAAAGGCCGGCGTCGTTTCCTGGCGTCGCGTAGAGGATAACGCCATTCCCGGCCGCGCGAAGATATGCGGCGCTTACGTCAACAGCGTTCTCGCCACGGACGAAGCACACCGGAACGGCCACGACGAAGCTATCTTCCTCACCGAATCCGGCCATGTCGCCGAGGGCGCGACCTGCAACCTCTTTATGGTTCGGAATCATAAGCTGATTACCCCGCCGGTTACCGACAACATCCTCGAAGGCATCACGCGCGCGACCGTGATGGAGCTTGCCGGCAAGGAACTGCATCTGGAGGTTGTCGAGCGTTCCATTGATCGGAGCGAACTCTACGGCTGCGATGAGGTCTTCTTTACCGGCACGGCGGCCGAAGTTGCTCCCATCGTCGAGATCGATCATCGGCCCGTCGGAAAAGGGGAGATCGGACCCATTACCGATAAGATTGACCGCTTGTATGCGGATGCGACTCACGGACGGATGCCGGGATATAAAGAGTGGCTATGGCCGGTTTACGGCAGCGCCATAATCGAGAAGACTGCCTAAACTTACTCGTTGGTTATCGCGCATGAGTTCTTTCGCCCGAAGACCCGGGACGCTTGATTTTGCCCTGGAGCGCGCTGCCGCTCCGCTGCTGGATTCGCATTTTGACTGGCCGCAAGTTGCAAAGGTGTTCCTCCTGTCGAGGGCGCTCGATCAGCTTGAAGAAAGCAAGCTGTTTCCCGAGCGGGAGATCCTGTATCAATTCTCGGCGCGCGGTCATGAGCTGGGCCAGATTCTGCTCGGCTGCCTTCTGACCAACCCGCACGATGGTGTCGGCGCCTATTACCGTTCACGGCCGCTGCTGCTCAGGCTGGGCCTGAGCGCCGAAGATGCGCTGGCAAGCGGAATGGCCCGGGCCGGCGGCATCAGCGACGGTCGTGACATAGGAGTCGTCTTCAACCTGCCGCGGAAGGAGAACGCCACCGTGTTGCCGATGTCCGGCGGAGTGGGAACGCAGTACACCGTAACAGCAGGATGGGCGCGCGCCATTCAGTACTATCGCGCCACGCTCGGCGATGAAGCATATCGCGAATCGATTGCGGTGGTGATGGGCGGCGATGGATCGGTCGCAACGAACGGCTTCTGGTCGGCGCTGAATACCGCGACGACTCTGCGCCTTCCGATGCTGTTCTTCATCGAGGACAACGGCTACAGCATCTCCGTCCCATCCGTTCTCCAGACACCCGGCGGAAACATCGCCGCCAATCTGCGCTCGTTCGAAAGCCTGCAGATCTTGGAGGCGGACGGCTGCGATCCGGCCGATGCGGCGCGCGCAGTGTATGAAGCGGTTGCAATTGTCAGATCCGGAAATGGCCCCACGCTGCTCCGGTTGACCGTTCCGCGGCTGAGCGGTCATTCCGGCCAGGACACCCAGGCGTATAAACCAGCCGAACTGGTTGCGGCCGAGCGCGCGAACGATCCGCTGATCGCGTTGCAGCGATATCTGGTACCGGCGTTCTTCTCTGAGAGCGAATGGCAGGCGCTCGAGCGCGCCGCCGGCGAAGACGTGCAAACGGCTCTGGAAGCCGCACTCGCGCGTCCGCAACCGGATTCCTCGCGAGCCCTGCAGTATGTGTTTTCCGAATGCCGCGGCGAAGCCGGGACCTTCACGCCGGAGCCGGCGCGAATCAACATGCTGGACGCCATTCGCCGGACGCTTCAGCATGAACTGAGGATTAACTCGAAGGCGCTGGTCTTCGGCGAAGATGTCGGCCCGAAGGGCGGCGTCCATGCCGCAACCCTCGGCCTGCAGAAAGAGTTCGGCCAGGATCGCGTATTCGATACCAGCCTCTCGGAAGAGGGCATCATCGGCAATGCGGTTGGGATAGCGCTCGCAGGTCTGCGGCCCGTTGCTGAAATTCAGTTCCGGAAATACGCTGAGCCCGCGACCGAGCAGCTTAACGATTGCGGCACTATGCGCTGGCGTACGGCGAACAAATTCTCCGCGCCCATTGTGGTTCGTATGCCGGGCGGATTTTCCAAGTGCGGCGATCCCTGGCACAGCGTTTCGAATGAAGTCCGTTTTGCGCACGCGCCCGGCTGGCAAGTGATCATGCCTTCCAACGCGGAAGACGCGGCAGGCTTGCTCCGCACCGCATTGCGCAGCCCAAACCCGAGCATCTTTTTTGAGCACCGTGCGCTGCTCGATGCATCCTGGGCGCGCCGGCCTTATCCCGGCGACGAATTTACTCTGCCGCTGGGTCTAGCAAAAATCGTACAGGAAGGCGGCAAGCTGACCGTTGTGACCTGGGCGGCGATGGTGGAACGCTGCCTTCTCGCGAGCAAGCAGGCTCAATCCTCCATCGAGGTGATGGACTTGCGAACGATCGTTCCGTGGGATCGGGACGCCGTGCTGAACTCCGTGCGCAAGACTGGGCGCTGCCTGATTGTCCACGAAGACACTTTGACCGGCGGATTCGGCGCGGAGATTGCAGCTACGGTCGCACGCGAGTGCTTCTTCGATCTCGACGCCCCGGTGGAACGCATCGCTGTACCCGACGTGCCGCTACCTTATAGCGTGCATCTACTTTCCGCCGTGCTTCCCGGTGTCGATACGATTGCCGCGCGCATGGAGGAACTGCTTGCGGTCTGAGTTTGACTCGATAATGAAGTTAGGAGCGTAGCGATGACTCCCGAAGAGCGCGAGTTCCAACAGAAGATCGACGCGGGCATCAAGGTCGAGCCGAAGGACTGGATGCCCGAGGCATACCGGAAAACGCTCATTCGCCAGATCTCGCAGCACGCGCATTCGGAGATCGTCGGACAGTTGCCGGAAGGGAACTGGATCACGCGCGCTCCTACGCTGAAGCGAAAAGCAATCTTACTCGCCAAAGTACAGGACGAGGCCGGGCATGGGCTTTATCTCTACGGCGCGGCGGAGACGCTGGGCATCAGGCGAGACCAGATGATCGAAGACCTGCTTGCCGGAAAAGCGAAGTATTCAAGTGTCTTCAACTACCCGACTCTGACCTGGGCCGATATGGGCGCGATCGGCTGGCTGGTCGATGGCGCGGCGATCATTAATCAGATTCCGCTCTGCCGCTGTTCCTACGGACCGTATGCTCGCGGCATGATTCGCATCTGCAAAGAAGAGAACTTCCATCAGCGGCAAGGCTTCGACATTATGTTCACGCTCACGCGCGGCACGCCCGAGCAGAAGGCAATGGCGCAGGACGCGCTGAACCGCTGGTGGTGGCCGGCTGTGATGATGCATGGGCCGTCGGATGCGGAATCGAAGCATTCCGCACAATCGCTGCAGTGGAAGATCAAACTGTTCTCGAACGACGAACTGCGGCAGAAATTTATCGATCAAATCGCTCCTCAGGCTGAATATCTGGGCCTGACGATTCCCGATCCCGAGTTGAAATGGAATCCGGAGCGCGGCCACTACGACTTCGGCGCGATCGACTGGGACGAATTTCACAATGTCATCCGAGGAAACGGCCCTTGCAACCGTGACCGTTTGCGCACGCGCAAGGAAGCGCACGAAGCGGGCGCCTGGGTGAGGGAAGGTGCGGCGGCGTATGCCCGAAAACGAGCCATTCGAGAAGCAGCCTGACAGCCTGGAAGACCGGCACGCCACCGATTGGCCGCTTTGGGAGATTTTCATCCGCAGCCAGAACGGCCTGGCGCATAAGCACGCCGGCAGCCTGCACGCGCCCGACGCCGAAATGGCATTGAAGAACGCGCGCGACGTCTATACCCGCCGGAATGAAGGCGTGAGCATCTGGGTCGTACGATCTTCCGATATCACGGCAAGCAGCCCCGGCGAGAAAGAAATCCTGTTTGAGCCGGCAAACAACAAAGTGTACCGGTATCCCGGTTTCTATCCGGTGCCCGACGAGGTGAAGAACCTTTGAATCCTGCTCCATGAATCAAGCGCTGTTTACTTATCTCGTGCGGTTGGGTGACAACTGCCTCATCCTAAGCCAGCGGCTCGCGGAATGGTGCGGGCACGGTCCGGCGCTCGAAGAAGATATCGCGCTGACGAACGTCGCGCTGGATCTGCTGGGACATGCGCGGCTGTGGCTCAGCTATGCGGCGGAAGTGGAAGGCAGCGGCCGCGACGAAGATCAGCTCGCCTATCTCCGTGATGCCGGCGAGTTTCAAAATGTTCTTCTGGTCGAACAGCCCAACGGCGATTTCGGCGTTACCATGGCGCGGCAGTTCTATTTCGACCTCTGGTATTCCCTCCTGCTCCGCGAGCTTCGGACCTCGCGCGATGAGCGGATCGCCGCGATCGCCGAAAAAGCCGCGAAAGAAGTCGATTATCATCTCCAACGAAGTACGGATTGGGTGATCCGGTTGGGAGATGGCACTCCGGAGAGTCATGAGCGCATGCAGCGCGCTCTCGACGATCTCTGGATGTACACCGGAGAGCTGTTTCAAATGGATGCGCCCGATACCGAATTGCGCGACCGCGGTACCGGCCCCAATCTGGAACATTTGCGCGAACCGTGGCTGCAGCACGTAACGAAAACGTTGAGCGAAGCGACCCTCTCCGTGCCGGGCGAGACCTGGATGCAGCGCGGCGGCAAGCAAGGCGTTCACACCGAAAATCTCGGGTACATTCTGGCTGAAATGCAGTTTCTGCAGCGAGCCTATCCAGGTGCGCAATGGTAGCCGCGCTGCCTTCCACGGATGAAGTCTGGGGCTGGCTGCGCGAAATCGCCGACCCTGAGCTCACCGTGCTCTCGATTGTCGATCTCGGAATCGTTCGCGACGTGCGCGCTGAGGCAGAGGAAATTACCATCACGATCACCCCGACGTACTCCGCCTGCCCGGCTATGGAGATGATCGCAGGCGAGATTCGTTCCAGCTTGAAAGCTCATGGAGTCGAGAAGCTGCAGCTCGAAACGAAATTGTCGCCAGCCTGGACCACGGATTGGCTCTCTGGCGATGCCCAGGAGCGTCTCCGCGAATACGGGATCGCGCCGCCACAGCCTTTCATTCCGGCGAACGGCATCCAACCCGCCACCCGGCAGGCGCAAACAATTGCCTGCCCGCACTGCGGATCGGAAGCGACGGTCCTCGTAAGCCG
>JAICXK010000226.1 GCA_025980435.1 Bryobacteraceae bacterium | reverse complement strand
GGATTGCAGATGGGAATTTACTATTCGCTCTACGAGTGGTACAACCCCGTCTGGCTCTCGGACAAACAGCGCTTCGTTACAGAGCACTTGTTTCCGCAATTCAAGGACGTCGTCAATCATGTGAAACCAGCCATCATCTTCTCCGATGGCGAGTGGGAATTGACCAGCGCGGAATGGCATTCTCCGGAGTTGCTCGCCTGGTTGTACAACGACTCGCCGGTTGCCGATCACGTCGTGGTTGACGATCGCTGGGGAAAGGATACCCGGCACAAGCACGGAGGCTACTACACCACCGAGTACACGTCGGGTATGCAGGAGGCCGCGCATCCGTGGGAGGAGAGCCGAGGGATGGGCTATTCATACGGGTACAACCGGATGGAGACCCTGCGTGATTATCACACCGGCCGCCAGCTTGTCTTGATGCTGATCGATATTGTCAGCCGCGGCGGAAACTTGCTGTTGGATATCGGACCACGGGCCGACGGCCATATTCCCGTTGTGATGGAAGAACGATTAGTCCAGATTGGAGACTGGCTCAGGCCCAACGGCGAAGCCATCTACGGAACCAGCGCCTGGCAACGGCCTTCGCAATGGAGCAGCGGAACGAAGCCTCACATGGAAGATAAGGACTTCCGGGCCGAATACGACATAACGAAAATGGTGGATCAACCGCCGGCCGGATACGCGCGCATTGAGGCGTTCTTCACTGCCAAAGATGATGCGGTCTACGCGATACTGCCGCACCGGCCGGATGACCAAGTGGTGTTGAACAACATCGCGGCCGGTTCTGGAGCGAAGATCCGTGTCCTTGAGACTGGCGCTGAACTGAAGTGGCGAACAGAGGGCCGCCGGCTTCTGGTGACCATTCCCGCCGCGCTGCAAACAAAACTCGAAGACCAACCGGCCTACGTTCTAAAGATGACGGGCGTGGCAGATCACGCATAACTCTAAACCGGCCAGGGCCGCCCGGCCTGGCATGACGACGCCGTAAACAGGCTGATAATCGGCGTTGGTTATGTTCGTAATCCGCACGTACGGGTGGATTCGGGAGCGCGTCCACGCGGCATACGCATCCACCAAAATATATGTGTTGCGCTGGTATTGATCGGTAACGCCGGCTCGTACCCGCGCGAGCCATCCGCGCGGTGATGTCCACTGCCACCCGGCAATCGCCTGTTGGGTCGGGTAATTGAAAACGTATTTTGATTGATAGCCATCCAAGGCAGCCTTCGCGCCGTAAAGTCCGGTGTATTCAAGCTGTACCGCTTGTGAGTGCGGAAGCGATCCGAATAGCGACGCTTCCCATCCCGTGAACGTCAGCCGCCCGAAGTTCATCGCCTGCCAAACGTCTGAGGAGTTCGCTCGCGTGTAATCGATATCGTCTGTTTCGTGACGCGAAAACACTGTAAGCGAACCTCGCCAGTGATCGGACGGATAGAGATCGATACCTCCTTCGTAATTCATTGCCTTCTCGGGCTTCAGATTTGGGTTTCCGACATTCGCCGGGTCGTGATAGTAAAGATCCGTGTAATTCGGCAGCCGGAAGGCCCTGCTGATGGAGGCGCGCAGCTTGGCTTTCGAACCAAGCCAGTAACCACCGCTGAAGGAAGGAACAGAGATTGTTTGAGCCCGCCCGTAGAATTCCTGCCGTGTGCCGGCGCTAAACGAGAAGCGGTGCCAGGAACGCACGTCAAGATCGCCGTACAGCGCTGCTCGCTTACGGGAATGCATCCCCAGGTTGTTGCTCTCGACCTGATCGGCCAGAACCTCTGCTCCGTAATAGAAATGAAAGATCTCGCGGACGCTATCGTGACGGCGCAGAGCGGCATCCCACGTTTCGTCCTCATGCCGATTTGTATAGAATCCGGGATCGTCTCGCAGGAGTTCGTAGAGGTCTGTGTGCCGGCGGTAGCCGAGCGTGAGCAGCGTGCCTTTGCCCAGATCCTGAGATATCGTTGCGAGCCACGTTTTCGTGCGCTCCCAGGAGTTGAAATCGCCGTAGAACTGATCCGCGCCAAACGGCCGGTCAAGCAGGGACAGGAAAACACGCGTCAACCCGAGCTTTGTGCGGAGCCATGTCTGCGAGCCAAGCACGAGATTCCGGTATTCCCGATCGTCGCGGAAGCCGTCGGAAATCTCGCGTTCGAATGAGAATCGCTGCGATAAGGGTCCCCTCCCAAACGAGGCCGTACCACTCTCCTCGTTCGTGCCGAAGCTGCCATATCCGCCGCGAAGAATCAGTTCCGGAGTGTCCGAACTGTTTACCGGCCGCGTAACCACATTAATTGCGCCGCCCACTGCATCCGAGCCGTAAAGAGTGGAGCCGGAACCGCGCAGAATTTCGATTCGGTCAACTGCATCGAGAGGGACCGGAATATCCAGATTATGGTGGGCGGATTGCGCATCGCTCAGCCGGATGCCGTCGAGCAAAACGAGCGTCTGCCCGAAGGAACCGCCGCGGATGGAGAGGTCGCCTTGCACTCCATTTGGTGCGCGGCCTTGAACCTGAACCGAGGAATCGAGCGCGAGCGCATCGGTCAGACTTCCGAAGAGCAGAAATGGCGCGCGTACGGGATAAATCTCGACGGATCGGTCCGATTCGGTAAGCGGAATCGGCTCCCACGTACCGGTTACAACGACTGTCTCCCGCTGTAGCGGTACAGTCGGGCTCGAAGGGTTAGCCCTTTCGGGAGCAGGGCTCTGAGCGGCGGCCTGCCAGGTGACACCCCACAGGAGCGCCCATAAGACACAAATCTTCTGTACCAAGAACTCCAGGATATAAGGCTCATGCTCGATGCATCGAGACTGTAACTTTTACGGATGTAATAAGAAGGACGATTTGAAATCTAACTAAACCGAGTCCTAAGTGCGGCCCTGAGGGGCTCGGGCTGCGCTTCCGAAAGGCTCTTAAAAGGGGTTAGCAAAATGAAAATCGTGCGCGCGATTTGCGCGATCTGTGTATTCGTCCTGCTTGCTCAGGTTTCGGCGAATGCGCAGGCCGTCACCGGAACCGTCGTGGGCACCGTAACCGATGCCACGGGAGCTGTTTTACCTGCCTCGACAGTCACCATCACCAACGTGGGTACGAATACCAGCCGTTCGATTGCGACTGATGCCAACGGCTATTTCACATTTCCGAATTTGCCTCCCGGCAACTACAAAGTGAGGGTCGAAAAGCAAGGCTTCGCAACTGCGGAGCGAAGCGGCGTGCCGCTGTCGGTCAACAGCACCGTGCGCGTGGATCTTTCGCTCCAGCCCGGGCAAGTCACCGAGACCATAAACGTCGCAAGCACGTTGCCGCTGCTGCAGACCGATACAGCGAAGACCGGCGCGACGTTGACTGCGGCTCAGGCGTCGCAATTGCCTCTCGGGAACAACCGCAACTTTCAAAACCTGCTAAACCTTGTGCCCGGAGCTACGCGCTCGGAATTTAACCATTCCCGCTTCTTCAATCCGCAAAACAGCCTGAACAATCAGGTGAACGGCTCGTCGAGCCTCGCAAACAACTTTCAATTCGAAGGCGTAAACGACAACGAGCGCACCGGGCTTCTTCAGGTTTACATTCCGCCCGTTGAGGCCATCCAGGAAGTGGATGTCACTACCAGCAACTACGACCCGGAGCAAGGCACGGCGCTGGGTGCGGTGACGAACGTGATCTTCAAGTCCGGCACGAACCAGTTTCACGGGTCGCTCTACGAAATCTGGCGCGGCAACCGTCTGGACGCGCGGAACTTCTTTGACTTCGGACGCGATGGCCAGCCCTTCGTGAAGCCGCGGCTGGTCACGAATTACTACGGCGGCGCCATCGGCGGTCCCATAATCAGGAACAGAACCTTCTTCTTCTTCGATTTCCTGCGGACTACCGATCACGAAGGACAGTTTCAACGTTTTGGCGTCCCGACTGTGGCTATGCGGAACGGCGACTTCTCCGATTCCGCGCTGAGCAAAATTTTCGACCCGCAGAGCGGGGATACCGTCGATTGTCTTCCAGGTGGAAATGCAAGCAATTGTGGCAAGGGCCGGACTCAATTCCCCGGAAACAGAGTCCCCATGAACCGCATTAATCCTATTTCCGCGGCGCTGCTCGGCCTAGTTCCTGTTCCGAATGCAAATTTAACGGCCGCCGGTACGCAGAAGTATTCAAATAACTTTCTGGAGACGACTAACTTCCTTCAAGACAATAAAAGCTTCGATGTGAAGATAGACGAGAATGCATCCGACAAAGATCACATCTCGGGGCGATTGAGTTATATGAACCCCGTCACAAATCAGTCGCCGGCCTATGGTCCCGTCGCCGGCGGACCGATAGGCGGCGGCTTTCAAGGAACCGGCACGGATGCGACCTATTCAGCCGGAATTAACTGGAACCATATCTTTTCGCCGTCTCTCATTTCGCAAACCCGCATCGGCCTGAACCGCTATCGGAATGAAGCCAAGAACTCCGATTACGGGACGGACAGTTCGACGAAGTTCGGGATACCCGGAGTGAATGTCAGCGCGTTTACCAGTGGCATGACCGGGCTCACCGGTTCCGGGTTTTCAGATCCCCTGATCGGTTATTCGGCCAGCCTGCCTTGGGTCCGCGCCGAAACCGATATCGATGTAGTTAGCAACTGGACCAAGATTTTGGGTAATCACACCTTCACCTTCGGCGGCAATTTTATTCGCATTCGCGACGATTTACTGCAAGAACAAACGTTCAGCCCTCGTGGTCTCTGGACATTTGCTCCGGGTCAAACATCGTTGAATGGCGGTCCGAAGAGTGGTTTCGCCAATAACTTCGCGAGCCTCCTTCTTGGTGTGCCCAGCCAGGTGGGCCGCGACCTGCCCGTTTACTTTCCGGCATATCGCGCCTGGCAACTCTTCCTCTACGCGGGCGACAAATGGCAGGTAAGTCCTAAATTGACTCTCAACCTGGGAATGCGATGGGAATATTATCCTCCTGCCACTCCGCAGTTCCGCGGCGGATTTTCCAACTACGACGGTGCGACAAACAGCCTGGTGGTTGCCGGCATTGGAGGCAACCCGATGGACCTGGGCATGAAACACAAATACCGCGATTTTGCGCCGCGCGTCGGCCTTGCATACCGTATTACACCGCATGATGTCATTCGGGCCGGCTTTGGGATTAGCTACCAGCCGTTCGAAGATAACACCTACGCTTACAACTTTCCCGTGAAGCAGAACAACGCTTTCAATTCGCTTAGCGATTTTGGATCCGCGGTTCTCTCGGATGGAACTCCTGCGACCTTTGCGAAAGGGTTCCCCGCTCCGCTGGTGGCAACCGTTCCCTCGAACGGCATTATCCCGGTGGATACACCAACGCTGAAGAGTCAGTCCTACGTTGTAATTCCCAAAAACTATGTGGATCCCTACGTTGAATCGTGGAATCTGACTTACGAACGCGCCCTACCCGCTCAGTTCGCGCTCGATATCGGCTATGTCGGAAACCGCGGCGTTCACATTCCACTGCAGTATAACCAGAACGCTGTAACCGACCCGGCCTTCATCGGTGAAGGGTCCAAAGGCCAGCCGTATTTCCAGGCGTACGGGATCAAATCAGCCATTAACATGTATTTTTCGCAGGTCTCCTCCTCGTACCATTCGCTACAAGTGAGTTTGAATCGGCACTTCACCTCGGGAGTTACCATCACGACGTCCTACACCTTCAGCAAAGCGCTCGGATTCGCTACCGAAAACGGCGAGAATTCGAGTGGTGCAGCATATTACGTGGATTTCCGGCGAAACTACGCGCGCGTCGATTTCGACCACACTCACATCTTTAACCAGAGCTTTATCTACGATCTGCCCTTCGGCAAGGGACGGGCGTTCTTTAAAACCGGACCTCTCAACATTCTTTTGGGTGGCTGGCAGATCAGCGGAGTGTGGACCTTGATGAGCGGTTCGCCGCTGAACTTCGGCTGCACCTGCGCTCCGCTGAACACGCCGGGCAACAGCCAATCGCCGGAACTGGTGGGTCCATTTAAGAAGCTGTACGGCATTAATACGGCCCCGTGGTTTGACACATCGGCATTTGCTGACCCGACGCTCCTGTTCGGCGCGCCCACGTTCGGCAATGTGGGCCGATACATTCAGTCCGGTCCCGGCTTCTTCAACCTGGATGCGGCGCTCTTCCGCAACATCCGCTTAACGGAGCGGTTTAACCTGGCATTCCGGACGGATTGGTACAGCGCCACCAACACGCCGCATTTCAATAGTCCCAACGTCACATTGGGTAATTCGACATTCGGGCTGGTGACGGGCGCGGGCGGATCGCGCGCAATCGATCTGGGATTGAAACTGAGTTTTTAGTTCTGTCCGGTGGCGCAGGCCATCGTTTTTTGTGGCCTGCGGGCCTTCTCCTGCGCATCCGAAAGTCGGTGGCGCAAGCCCCTCAATTTTTGTCCGGTTCATCTTTTCGTGCCCCTTTTGCGCTGCACTCATGGGCCAGTCACAACGGCACGACAATAATTTGATATTCCCGTAAGCCCAAACGTACAAAGGATTTGCCGCGATTTCGCCCCAGCTTGACTTCTCCGAGTGCATATTGGTCTGTCCTTCGCGATCCTAATCTTTAAGCCGTGAACAGACTTGACCTGGCCCGCTTGCTGGCACGGCTGTCGCACCGCTCTCGTGCCCAAGCCGCGGATGACGTAGACGCGCTCGTCTACCAGATGTTGAAGAACGTAAAAGAACCGCAAAGGCGGCGGCCCAGAGAACGGCCCCAGTCATCGGCTGCGAATGCCTCAACACCCAAGGGGAGGCCGTGAGCAAAAACATCCGCAGCAAGGTGCTTCTCCAACTAATCGATCGCAATCTGCGCGAGGGAGCGACGATTGAAATCGACGGGCTGGGGAACTTCCAACTTGATCAGGCGGGCAACGTAGTCTTTCAGGCGAGCAACCGGATTCAGGTCTTCCTGGCTTATGCCGAAGAAGATCGTCCCGTAGTCCGGAAACTTTACGCGGCGCTGCAGCAGGCCGGATTCGAACCATGGATGGACCAGGAGAAGCTGCTCCCGGGCCAAAACTGGTCGCGCGCCATCGATCGCGCTATCGATCTCTCACGCTTCTTTCTGGGCTGCTTCTCGCAGCGGTCGGTCGTTAAGCGCGGATACTTTCAATCAGAGCTGCGGTATGCACTCGATCTGGCGGCGCGCATCCCCGACGAGCAGATCTTCATGATACCCGTCCGGCTCAATGCATGCGAACTGCCTCGTAAGATCGCTTCCAAAGTTCAGTATGTCGATCTATTCCCGGATTGGGATCAGGGAGTTGCGGCCCTGGTAGAGGCGATGTGGCATCAGGTTATTGACAGGAATAAGAAGCTGAAGCTCACCAGCTAGCTTCCGGCGCAAGACCCACGGCTTCTAACGGCGAGCCGCAATGCCCCTCAGGATCTTCACCGCAACGGCCATCGATAGCCTGGGCTCCTGGACTTTGGACATTCCGTGTGGGGTAGATCGCCTGATCTGCCGCCGGACGCCTGGTCCGGCTTTTATGGCGAACTGTTCATTCAACCGGCATCACTTGCCAATATGGCGACTACAACAACCTGGTGGACCTATAACGGCGGTTATCCGTCCCAAAGCCTGACGTACGATATCGCCGGCAATGTCCTGACCGCCACCGACCCCAACACCGTCTTCACGCAGCAGGATCAGAACACCTCCGGCGATGCTGCCTTGAAATCGCAGGCTCTCTACGATGGCCTCGGCCGCGCCATCGAGTCCGACACCTTCGAGAGCGCCTCCCAATACGTCGTTGTCACAACTTCCTATGACAGCCTCAAGCGGCTGGCCGGCGCGACGAATCCCGAAATGACCGGAAGCGGCACGGTCCAGTACACTTTATGATGCCGCCGGAAACCAGTTATCCGTCAACGGCGGCACGGAAACGCTGGTCCACGATGGCAACGGTTGTGGCGCACGATTCATCGTGCCGGCGGGCAGTTCACTGCCCGCTGCGGCGGTTGAAGTTCATTACTAGCTCTTATTGCCCAGCTTCTTTTTCGCTTCGCGGGCCTGCTTGGAATCCGGTGCGATTTGAATCACTTTTTCGAAAGCCGTCCGGGCCGCGTCCTTGTTCTTCAGCTTCTCTTCGGCTTCGCCAATCTTATAGAAGGCCTCGGCGTTGCTGGGATTAAATTTCGTCGCGCGTTCGAACCGGTGGAGCGCGGCGCGGTACCCGCTCGGGGTGCCTTTGTGCATGTAGAAGTTCCCTACTTTGACGTTCCGCTCGGATTCCAGCGGGTCTAGCACGAACTTCTCAGGCGCTACGGATTCATCTTCTTCAGGCGGATTCTGGTCGTCTTCCGAAGCAGGAGGCGGCGGCGCTTTCTGCTGCGGCTGCTGTGAAGAATTC
>JAICXK010000378.1 GCA_025980435.1 Bryobacteraceae bacterium | reverse complement strand
GAGACAGCAAGGTGGGGCGGATCGCCTGATCCGCGCCGGACGGCCACGTCCGGCTCTTGAGATTTCAACAATATCGCAACAGCGCCCCAGAGGGGAGCGCGCAGACGAAGCGTCTGCCCCACGAAAACTAAATGACATTGGACCCTCGGCCTGCGCCTTCAAGGAGCCGATGAATTTTTTGCGGCTTCTGACCTTTCTCGCCGGCGCTTCCCGCGTCCGGCACTATGCAATACCGGGAGGACCCCTGATTTATTCCCTTACGACGGAAAAATTCGCGCGACTCCCCGCCGTTTCGAACATCTCTTCACTAAGTGCCTTCGCGCTCCTCCCGCGTTGAGCAACGTCCTGAGATAGAAACATTGGCACGTCAGACCACGCTGGAACAGTTTGAAAGCACGGTCATGCCATATCTCAATGCCGCTTACAACCTGGCGCGCTGGCTGACTAGGAATCCGGACGATGCGGAAGACGTGGTGCAGGAATCTTATTTACGTGCGCTCCACTCGTTTGCTAACTTTCGAACAGGCGGCGATGCCCGCGCCTGGCTCTTGGCAATCGTACGAAATACCTGCTTCACCTGGCTCCGGCAAAACCGGCCCGCGTGCATGGTTGCCCAGTTCGATGAAAGTATCCACGATGCTCCGGAGACTTACTGTAATCCCGAGGCCGTGCTGCTCGAGAAAACCGATTGGAAGCTGCTCGAGGATGGAATCGCTGGTCTCCCCTTTGAGTACCGGGAGGTATTGATCTTGCGGGAACTGGAAGGGCTTTCCTACAAGCAGATCGCGGAGATTGCCGGAATTCCGTTGGGAACCGTGATGTCCCGCCTGGCGCGCGGGCGCAGGGACTTACAGCGGCGCCTCTGCGGAGCATCCATGGAGGCCCGCCCATGACTTGCCAGGAAACCCGCCTGCTCTTGAACGCCTGCGCCGATCGGGAGCTCAATATTGTCCAGAGCCTCGAAGTCGAATCTCACATGCAGAACTGTCCGGCGTGCACTTCGCTTTACGATGGCTATCAGAGGCTTCATGCAGAGATTCAGTTGAGCGGCCGCTATTTCGACGCGCCGCGGGCCCTGCGGGAGCGCATCCATAAGAAGCTGCGCACGGCCGATCTTGGCGAAACCAAAGCCGCCCCGGTTCGACCATCATTCGTTGCGCGCTTTGGATTGATTGCCGCCGGCATCGCCGTACTGGCAGTATGTACCGTTCTAGGTCTGTCGATTCTGAGGCGGCCTGCTGCCGCTCCGGGACTGCTCGCCCATGAGGTAGTGGCAAGCCACATCCGCTCTTTGATGGCAGACCATCTCATGGACGTGCCCTCTTCCGATCAGCACACCGTAAAGCCCTGGTTTGATGGGAAACTCGACTTTGCGCCATCCGTGAAGGATCTCGCGCGCGAGGGCTTTCCGTTATTGGGCGGCCGGCTGGACTACCTGAATGGCCGGCCGGTAGCCGCGCTGCTGTACAAGCGCCATCAACACACCATCAACCTGTTTGAATGGCCTTCCTCCTCTGACGCAAATACCCGAAAGTTCGCTATCAAAGGCTATAACGTCGTCCATTGGACAAATGCGGGCATGACGTACTGGGCTGTGTCCGACCTGAACGCTGCTGAGCTCGCCGTGTTCGCGCGGGAGCTGAGGAAATAAGCGGGCCGCGATTCGTTCTCGACTATTCAATCAATCCGTGCTCGCGTAATACGGCATCCACTTCAACATTGCCGGTCGGCAGATCACGGTCGGAAATCTTTGCGCCCGCGGCAAGTAACAACCGTGCGACCTCCGCGTAATCACCCGAGCCCTCGTGGCAATTCTGCAAGCCGTGTCCGAACCAGCCCGCCGGCGTTCCATGGAATTGCTCATCTTCTACGGCTAAAGAAGCTCCGTGATCCAGAAGTATTTTCACCACGTCGGCGTAGCCCTTCCAGCAGGCATGGTGCAGAGCCGTGCCGCCCAACTCGCCCCGCGCGTCAACCGGCAGGCCCGCGGCCAGCAGAGCGCGCACCGCGGAAGTGCGATGGCTGATTGCCAGATCGGGAACTAAGCGCTCGCCCCCGGGCGGTCCCGCCATGTCCGGCTGCGCTAACGGCAATCGGTCTGACTCGTTCGGATCGGCAGTAGCGAATTCAATGACAAAGCGGTCCAGGGGAGATAATTCCGTATTCGCGCCGCGCTTTGCCAACATCGCTGCGATATCGGTTTCCCCGCCCAGCAATGCCAATGCGTAGGCAGTGCGGCCGTCATTTCTTCTGGCGTCAACAGCCGCTCCGCTGTCGAGCAGCATGCTGATCACTCGGGCGCTCCGGCCCCGCCAGACGGCCCAGTGCAGGGCGGTTTCCCCGCGGCAATTGACCTGGTTCGGGTCCGCCCCCGCAGTGAGTAGCAGGCGCAAACCTTCCAGGTCCTCCCGATCGAGCATGTGCTTCAGTACGTTAATCGCGGAAGGGGATGCGCCGTGTTCCAGCAGCAGCTTCATACAGACCAGGTCCGGATGCTCGGTCGAATGATACAGCGATTCGGAATCGTTCGGATTCGCCCCGGCTTGCAACAGCCCTAGCGCGAGCGAGGGATTGTTGTTCAGACCGGTCGCCCCGTACAGGCAGGGGAGCCCGCTATCCGGCCAGTGCTCGTCGACATAGGATGCGTTGGGATCGGCGCCGTTGCGCAACAGAACTCGCGCGGTCTCCACCAGGCCGGCTGCGCGGCTTGATTTGCCGCCCGCAAATCGGGAGAAGCAAACATATAGAAGCGGCTCCCACTTGCGAGGTCCAATTTTCGTTTTCGCAAACCCCGGAACTTCTCGAACGGCCTCTTCAATCTGCGTCGAATCGCCCAGCACGAGCGCGGAGTGCAATCCCGCCCCGGCAAGTTCCGGATGAGCCGCCAGCATCTCCTCCGCACGTTTCAAATCGGACAAGGCCGCAACGAGAAACGCCGTTGCTATGCCGTCGAAATCGAGCTTTGATTGCACAAGAAACGCCTTAAACCGCGGCCAGCTTGCAAAACCCTGCTCCCTGGCGATGGTTCGTTGCGCATCGTGCAGCGCTGGGACAAATCCGCCCGTTTGAGAATGAGCTTCCAGCCGTTGGATGGCATCGGTATCGCCCGATTTAGCGGCTTTGAGCAGGGCCTTCGCCTGCTTGCGGTAATAGTCGAGATTGAGGCGAAGCGCCTCAGAGTTGGTCGGCATACGACCTCCTTTCGCATCGCGCCCATCGTCCGCGTAACAGGCTGAAAGAAGGTTCGTAAAACTACAAAAAATCGAGAGGCGGGAAATTCCCTTTCCGCGGACCGGTAGCGCCCTTACGCGCTTTACCGTTTATATCAAAGCGCGCGCTGAAGTTCGTATTCTTTGGTGCGGATGAGCCGCTGGTACTTGTTGTGGTCGTAGCCGAGGTCGAGCGTACAGGCAATCGTGCAACTCGGCCACCCCTGGGTAGGCAAAAATCATGCCCGACCCGAAACCCAGCTCCACTTTCAGGATATCGCGCACTGGGGGGCTTGCGGCAAGACCCCGGTCGTGCCGCATAATCGTCGGCCGAAGCCAGAAACTACCGAAATGAAACACAAAAATGCGTATGTTGTTGATGCAGCTATGACCGGGCATGCGGTGGTGATCGCCGGAGGAGGCCCGACAGGGCTGATGTTGGCGGGCGAGTTGGCGCTGGCGGGCATCGACGTTGCTATCGTCGAGCGGCGCTCCAGCCAGAACCTCACCGGCTCGCGTGCCGGCGGTCTGCACTCACGCACGATCGAGGTCCTCGATCAGCGCGGAATAGCCGGTCGGTTCCTCTCGCAGGGACAGGTGACCCAGGTTGCTGGGTTCGCCTGGATCCGCTTGGATAT
>JAICXK010000119.1 GCA_025980435.1 Bryobacteraceae bacterium | reverse complement strand
TGTCGGCCATTCCACGCGAAACACACAATGACATGACTAAGCCCATTAAAATCGCTCTCGTTGTGGCGCTGGTGGTTGAGGTCATCAATATCTTCGGTCTCGGTGTGCCGCCTCTTAAGGGCTATACGGCAGGACATCCTACGCATTTCGAACACGTCCGCGACATTGAGCAGAAGATCCTGCATTATCCTGCCATCTTTGTGGCTTCGGAATCGTGCATTGGATGGGTGATGCCTTTCCGCGTCTCGCGTTGTTGCTCGCGATTCTCGTGTTCTTCCTCGGCGGCTATTTTGAAACCGCCCTGCTCATAATTGGCGGAATTGCCTTTCGCGCCTGCGGATCGTTCGCAAACTCCCCCTAGCGAAAACTCTCTCGACGCTTGCTTGCGGCACTCCTGCCATGTGGGGCCGGCAGTCGTGCCGGCGAGTCGGTCTCCTGACCGGCTTCGTCAGAGCGCGGGCATGCTCCGCACATGCCGCAAGAACCACATACGCGCGGCAGCGTCCGGTCGGCCGCCAGTGTACCGGACATCCGAAACTGCTGGCTCGCATAGGCGATTCGGCGATAGTGCTTTTCCATGGTGGGCGCCTTGCCTACAAATACGTAAAAATCAGCTATGAACTTCAGACATCCGCCTTCGGGGCTTGATCGTGATCTCGTCTTTAAGTTTTTTTGGAAGTTCTCCGTGTTCGAGTGTGCGCTCAAAGGGCAAGGGTTCTTGAAGCCGCGTAAAGATGAGCGAGCGGAGGCCGACTGGGAACGTTTTGGCCAAGTTATAAAACGTGAGTTCAATAAAGTTTCGATTTCCGGCTTCAAGGGAGCAGTAGACGAACTCTGCCGACTTGCTCCGAAATGTCAAGTCGTAAGGGATGGCCATCTCGGCTGGAAGTCCGTTGATCGGGGAACTGAGGAGTCGGACGAGGGATATACTCTCCGCCTGCTCAAGGTCTCAAGGAATAATTTGTTTCACGGAGGCAAATATCCTGACGGTGATATCTCGGAGGTCGCGCGCGATCGAAAAATCCTCTATGCAGGGCTGAAAATCCTCGACGGGTGTTACGAACTCCATGCCGGCGTGAAGAGTCAAATCAACGCGGCCGCATAACGTACCATGAACGGCTATACTGACGCGCTGCTCGCGATGCGTAGGGTTGATTAAACCCAAAACTGTGCGACCTCGAGCAAGAGATGCTCAGGTTTGGCTCAAAATCGCTGTCCCACCCTGGCGCGGCAGAAAGCTCACGAAATTTTTGCGGCAAGCGGAACACCGGTAGCGGTGCGCTCCCAACCTGACCAGAATGCGTTGCCGCAGCATGGCTCGCTTTTCCGGCCAGGTAGTTAACTCAAGTCCCAGGCAGCGGGGGCATTTGGCGTATCGGAGTTTGGCAAACAACCAGACGTTTATCCAGAAGCGCTGATTGCAATCCAGGCAGCGAAATGGATATTGGCCAATAGCCATCCTCGACATTTCAGCGAGGGACCTGCGGCGGGAACGGCGAATGCTGCGGCTGCCGCACCCCATACACCGGACAGACGAGTACTTCACACCGCCAGGCTTTCTTGGCGCTTGGTGTGAAGGGCCGTGTAGGACTCCCGATATGCCGAGAAAGCCTGCTGGAGAATCGCCAGGGCGCGGCGGTTCTGGTGCAGCGGCATTTCATCCACGGAGAGTACGGGCAGCAGGTCGCGGGTGGTTGAGGTGATGAATACCTGGTCGCTTTCCTCAAGTTCCGAGGGCCCGAATTCACGTTCGGATATCGCGAGCCCCGATGCCCGGATCTCTTCGAGCAGAATCGCCCGAGTCACTCCCGGCAAGCAGCCGGACGTATTCAAAGGAGGCGTCCAAACCGTATCGTCTTGAATAGCAAAAACGTTCGCAGACGTGCACTCGCTCACCTGGCCTGCTTCGTTCAACAGAATCACTTCATCGAAACCGCGCTGATGTGCCTGCTCATAGAGGGTCAGGTTTTGCGCCCAGGAGGTTACCTTGACGCCGGCGAAAGGAGAGGCGCCGAACCGTCCGTTCGGTACGTACGTGAGGCGCACGCCCTCGCCCCAGTCGGTAAGATCCGCCGTGAAGGCGACCAGATCCGCATCCCGCGCAATATGCGCACCCTCGAAAACTCCTCCCCGGTTTCGAACGATCGCGACGCGCAGCGTGGCGTTATCCGCGTTATTCGCTTCGACAAGTCCGAGCAGAAGCTCCCGCAACGCATCCGGCGCAATCTCGAACGGAACATTCAAGAGGCGTGCGTCGTGCTCCATGCGGCGATAGTGGCGATCGAAGGCGAACAGAACGCGGTTCGAAACACGCAACGTGCTGAATACGCCCCAACCATTCAGGAAGCCCACCTGGCCGGGAGAAAGCAGCAGCTCACTGGTTTCCCGGATGTCGCCGTTATGAAGTAAGTACCGGTGCACTCTTCCAGTATCGTATCGGACCTGAGTACCGGCTTATCGGCGCTCGATGAGCCAGGCGATCATTGCGCGAAGGGCTTGCCCGCGGTGGCTGACGGAAAACTTCTCGTCTGGCGCCGCTTCCGCGAGCGTTCGTCCGAAAGCCGGACAGAAGAAAAGAGGGTCATAGCCGAAGCCGCCGCTCCCACGCGGTTGGCGCAGGATCTCGCCCTCCACGGCGGCGCGAAACGTTTTCAAAACGCGGCCTGCCCGCGCTACCGCGATGACGCAAACGAAACGTGCGTTACGATCCTCTACCGATTCAAGCCCTTGCAACAGCAGATCGTTATTGGCCGCATCCGTGGCATTCGGCCCGGCGTAGCGCGCGGAGTAAACGCCGGGCGCGCCGCCCAGTGCATCCACCTCCAGACCGGAATCATCGGCGAATACCAGTTCCGAGGTAAATCCGGAATAATAGCCAGCTTTGAGCGAGGCGTTTTCTTCAAAGGCGGCGCCGGTTTCCTCAGGCGGATGAATCTCCGCTATTCCCGGCAGGGCTTCAATGCTCAGGCCGTTAGCATTGGCATCGCGAGCGCCTAACCGGAACTCGCGTAATTTCCCGGTGTTCGTGGTGCACGCATAGACGATCATGCTTCCGGACGAGCGATCAACGCCTGCTGCTGAATCATGCCCAAGGACAGGATGCCCGTACGCGCCAGGTCCAGGAGCTCATTGAGTTGCGAATCCTCAAACGGGGTATGCTCGGCGGTAGCTTGTAGCTCGACAAACTTGCCGGAGCCGGTCATGACAACGTTCATGTCAACATCGGCGCGCGAATCTTCCTGGTAGGCCAGATCGAGCATCGGCATCCCGGCCACAATTCCAACGCTGGTAGCGGCCACGGAATCCCTAAGCGGACTCCTCGCGACAACCTTGAATTTCACCAGTGTTCCCACGGCAATGGCCAGCGCCACATAAGCGCCTGTGATGGCGGCGGTACGTGTTCCGCCGTCAGCCTGCAAAACGTCGCAATCGACGATTACGCTCCGTTCGCCCAGTGCCGCCAGATCGACAACGGCGCGAAGCGAGCGTCCGATGAGGCGCTGAATTTCGAGCGTTCTGCCGGAGGCCCGCCCCTTGGTGATCTCGCGCGGAGTGCGAGTCGCGGTTGCCCGCGGCAGCATCGAGTACTCGGCTGTGACCCACCCCTTTCCGCTGCCTCGCAGAAAGCCCGGCACGGTGTCCTCAACCGTCGCGGCGCACAGTACGCGCGTGTTGCCGGCTTCGATGAGAACCGATCCTTCAGCGGTAACCAGATAATCGGGTGTGATCGTTGTGACCCGGAGCTGGTTTGCCTCTCGACCATCAATTCTCATCGCATGCACGCCTCACAGCCGGATTCCGACCGAAACGCCATCGCGTATCGGAACTTGCGTCGTATAGAACTTTTGCGAATTGAACAATTCCCGGTTGAAGGCGCAGACCGCTTTGTCCGTCGCCTCTTTTGGTTCCAGCACCCGAGCATGCCACAGCGTGTTATCGGTGACAAAGAGACCGCCAGTCCTGATCCGGTCCGGGACTGCGGCTAATACCGCCGGGTAGCCGTCCTTGTCCACGTCGTTGAAGATCAGATCGAAACTGCCCGGTGTGGACGCGAGCGCAGTGAGCGCATCTCCCACGTGTATGCGAATTGATGAAGCGACATTAGCCCTTTCGAAGTAACGGCGCGCCCGCTCCGCATTCTCCGGGCTGCCATCCGAGTAATGCACTTCGGCCTGGGGACCGGCCGCACGGGCAAACCAGATGGTCGAATAGCCGATTGCCGACCCGAGCTCAAAGATTCGCGTGGCCTTCGTCATCATCGCCAGGGCGGCAAGAAAGCGCCCCACGGCGGGCCCTACAATCGGAATATTATTTCCCGTCGCGTAGGTTTCCATATCCGCCAGAACCTGGTCGCGGGCCGGAAGCAGGTCCGACATATATCGTTCGATGTCCGGATTTGTGATCATCCGCAGTTAGACGAAATTAGCCGGTCGTTCGGACAGAGAAATAAAGTAAAAGAGCGACCAATATCAGAACCACTACCACGATAACGAGGCAGGGAATCGCGCCCTGTCTGGGGAGTGGCGATGCTTTGCCGCCGGACGATTTTTTTTTGATCTTCGGAGCTGCCATTCAAGGAGTCAGGGAAATGCGGGAATCTTCTGAACGTTTCACCGCGCAATCTGTTGCAAGCGGTTGCAGGGCAGCCAGTCTACTTTTTAAAGAGACTGTCGAACGCCGCCCGGGCATCGTTTGCACTGCGAGGTGCAGGAGCAGACCCGTTTTCCACAATATTCGATACCGTTCCAGAAGGTAAAGCGTCGCGGGCCACGGTCACGCGCGGCGAGAACAGCTCACACGTATTCGCCTGATCCTTAACCGCAATCCGAACAGGGATGGGCTTCATGCATTGGAAGCGCGTGGAAGAGTCGAAGTGGACACACTGCTTACAGCAGTGCAGTGCTGCTCCGCACTTCGGGCAAGCTCCC
The DNA here is from genome assembly GCA_025980435.1 of Bryobacteraceae bacterium. GTDB lineage: Bacteria > Acidobacteriota > Terriglobia > Bryobacterales > Bryobacteraceae > Bog-105. The sequence continues at coordinate 9,549 of JAICXK010000119.1, read as the reverse complement.
TTAAAATCTGTATCCGGCGCGAGTGTTACTGTGCAGTTAAAGCATCGGGAGGCAACCACGTTTTGAACTAAACGGGGTAGCTTAGGTCCGGTAATATCGATCGGAGGTCGTGGGCCATGCGGCTTGGGCCGTTCCGAGCGATAGGATCCGGAACCCCGGTCTGAATCCTGGTATCCGTGTTGCCTGTATTTGCGATCGCCGTCCATGTTCGGTTGATCGGCTCCTTAGGGTCCAAAAGGCGAAGTTATAGACCTGGTTGTCATAACTGAAACTGCCATTGGACGTATATCTGTAAAGTTCCAGAGTTAGAAGAAAATTCTTAGTTTCGCTGGAGATCTCGGTTAAAAAGGCGGATCCGATTATTGGGAGGAATTGGTAGCGGGTCCCGCCTGCACCTGATTTGTATGTACCATGAAATCAGGGAAAAAGCCAGTGTCCGAATAGAAATTATTGCGAGTACCGTAGAACAACGGTACTGGTCTGTCGAATGGACACGTGTGCAGGACCTTGCTAATCGGAAACCCACTTTAACAAAGCGTTACAAGGGCGCGTCAGCGGGTTATCGAAATGATTCGGGCTGATGCGGACGGAGTAGCCCACCCGGCCAGTCTGCTGGACAGTAAACTGATTTTCAAACACGACCGCAGTACCACGCTCCTCAATCGGCTTAAGCGGCAAAGCATACGTGTCCTGGAGTTGGCCATTCACTCCGATTTGGCCGATAACCGCCTCCACTCGTACCTCGGAAGCACTGAGGCCGGAGAGATCGACGGTTGCGCGCAAAGGCACCGCCGAACCACTCATTACCTGATCGCCGGGACCATCGCCGAGTTCCACGAAACGGATGTTGTCCCAACTCTGGCTCATCCGCGCATCCCAAACCGTCCTCCGGCGCGCCTCCTCAAAGCCGTTCTTTGAAATCTTTGTCCAGAGATCGTGCGCAGGCTGATACAACTCAGACATATATTCGCTCACCATACGACCGCAGCTGAATTTTGGCGAAATATTTGCCATGCATTTTTTCATCCGGCGCACCCACTCGGCCGGAGCTTCCTGCTCGGTACCGCGATTCTGATAAAAGAGCGGAACGATTTCGTTTTCCAGCATCGAATAGATAGAACTGGCATGCAGCTCGTCCTGGTCTTCGGCGTAGGGCACGCGATCGCCGATGGCCCAACCCCCGGAAATCTCATAGGCTTCATCGAACCAGCCGTCCAGGACGCTGAGATTGAGGATTCCGTTCATCGAGGCTTTCATGCCGCTGGTGCCGCAGGCTTCTTCCCCGCGCCGCGGGTTATTGAGCCAGAGATCGACACCCTGCACCAGTTCGCGCGCCACCTGAATTCCGTAGTCTTCCACGAAAATAAGGCGCTTCGAAATTTCGGGATCGCGCGATAGCGTCACGATTTCGCGAATAAGAGTCTTCCCGGGATGGTCCTTCGGGTGCGCTTTCCCCGCAATCACAACCTGCACCGGCATTTCGGGATTGTTAAGCAGCTTTTTCAGCCGCGTCACATCGCGCAGAAGAAGGGTTGCCCGCTTATATGTTGCGAAGCGCCGCGCAAAACCAATCGTGAAAACGTCCGGATCCAGCACCTCCTTGAGGCGTCGCACTTCGGCTGTCGACGCTTTACGCTGCTCAGCGGCCCGCATGGCGCGCTCCCGGATGTATGCCACCATCTGGCGTTTGCGCTTCCGGTGCATCTCCCATAATTCCTGGCTCGGAATTTCCTGCACCAGTTCCCATAGCTTCGCGTCTTCCAGGCGCTCGCGCCAGTCCGGTTGCAGGTATTGGTCATAGACGGTCGCCAGATCGCCATTGATCCAGGTAGGCGCGTGGACTCCGTTGGTGACCGAAGTAATTGGGACCTCATCGACCGGCAGACGGGGCCAGAGATCCTGGAACATATTCTGTGAAACGGAACGGTGGAGAACGCTGACCGCATTGCGGAAAGCCGACGTCTTCAGCGCAAGCACCGCCATCGAGAAGCGTTCGGTCGGGTCCTGCATGTCTTTGCGGCCCAGCGTCAGGAGCTTTTCAAACGGGAACCCTGCTCGTTCGCAATACTGATGAAAATAGTCGTAAACCAGGCTGGAATCGAAGAGATCTATGCCGGCTGGAACGGATGTATGTGTGGTAAAGACATTGCTCAGACGCGTTGCTTCCAGCGCCTGGTCAAAGCTAAGGTCATGCTCCTCCATCAAGAGCCGGATGTCTTCGATCGCCAGGAACGCGGAATGACCTTCGTTCATGTGATGGACGGTCGGCTTGATCCCCAGCTTTCTCAAAGCGCGCAGCCCGCCTATGCCCAGCACGATCTCCTGCCGGATGCGTTTGTGAATGTCGCCGCCGTAGAGTTGGTCTGTAATCGCGCGGTGCTCCGGCGATTTGTTTTGAGGAATATTCGTGTCTAATACATATAGCTTCACGCGGCCCACGTCTATGTGCCAGACCTTAATCAGCACTTCGCCGGTGGGCAGGTCGACGCTAACCAGCACTTCGTTCCCGCTCTCGTCCGTGCATGGCCGGACGGGAAGCGTGTAGAAATCGTTGAGTGGAGTGCGTTCCTGCTGCCAGCCGTCAGGATTCAGATATTGCTGCAAATAGCCGTGCTGATAAAGGAGCCCAACCCCGGTAAGCGCGAAGTCGGAATCGCTAGCCGCTTTCAAATGATCGCCGGAGAGAATTCCCAGGCCGCCCGAATAGATTTGCATACAGTCGAGCAGGCCGTACTCCATCGAAAAATAAGCGATTTGCGGAGTTGCCTCGTTGCGCGACGTGGAATGCAGGTAGCTGACGTGACGTTCACAGGCCCGCCGGTATAGAAGTAAAAAGCGCGGATCGGCTGCAGCCCGATCGAGCTTTTCTTGTGGAATCCGCCCCAAAAGCTGGATCGGATTGTGATTGCACTCTTTCCAGAGCGCTGGATCAAGTCGCCGAAAGACCGACCGGATTGCGTGGTCCCAACTCCAGAGCAGGTTGTACGCAAGCTCGGAGATACGGCTGAGCGGCGGCGGAAGCGCCGGACGAACCAAAAACTCTTTTAGCGGTTGAATCTGATACGCCATTTAAAGCACAAGATAGGGGGAGACTGACAAAAGACCGAAAACCCTAAACATAACAAAGGTCCGCTCCAAGGATCGCCTGGAGCAGACGGATAACCCGCGCGTAAATTTACTCCGATTATCTCATGCGGATAATGGATTGAAGGATTCCCTGCCTGCCATATCTCCAGTTCCAGAACGTTGCGTATACAGTGGAGGGCCGAAGAATTCTCGAAGATCTCAGTTTCGGGGTGGAGCGCGGCGAAACGCTGGTTCTTTTGGGGCAGAGCGGCTCAGGAAAAACCACCGCTCTGCGGCTGATCAACCGGACGCTGGATGCGACCAGCGGACGAATTTGCATCGACGGCCGCGATATTCGCCAGCTTGATCCGATTGAACTCAGGCGAAGCATCGGCTATGTGATCCAGGATTTTGGGCTGCTGCCGCATTGGACCGTGGAAGAGAACGTTTCGCTCGTGCCGCGGTTACTCGGCTGGGAAATGGACAAGCGGCGGCGCCGGGCGCGGGAATTGCTGAATCAGGTGGGCCTTGATTACCAGGAGGTTCACCAGCGGCGCCCATACCGGCTTTCAGGAGGTCAGAAGCAGAGAGTTGCCGTTGCGCGTGCGCTTGCCGCTGAGCCAGGATTGTTGTTATTCGATGAGCCGTTCGGCGCTCTCGATCCGGTCACCCGGCATGAAATGCAGCAGCAATTCCTGATTCTGCGGAAGCAATACAACGTAGCCTCTGTTTTCGTTACTCATGATCTGCTGGAAGCATTGGCGCTTGCAACGCGAATTGCCGTTCTTGATCGCGGGAAGCTCGAAGCTCAGGTTACACCCGGCGAGTTCATTACCCTGCGTACGCCGGTCGCTCGGTCGTTTCTGGACACGCTGCCGTCGGGGCTGCTGGACCGTTGCGCGGACTGAGTACCATGGACGCAACTGTTCTTAGAACGCTTCTGAACCAGGTACTCAGCCTGACCATTGAACACATTGTGCTGGTGGCTGTTTCCTGCGGATCGGCGGTCGTGATCGGCGTAGCGGTCGGGATCGCGAGCACCAGGCATGCGGGGATGCGCCGTATCTCGGTGGCCGTAGCAAGCGTGTTACAAACCATCCCGAGCCTGGCGCTGTTCGGCTTTCTCCTCCCCATCCCCCTTATTGGCGGAATTGGAAGACACACTGCCATTTTGTGTCTCATCCTCTACTCGCTCCTGCCGATTCTGCGAAACACGATCGTCGGCATTGCCGGCGTTGAGCGTCCCGTTCGTGAAGCGGCAATCGCGATGGGCATGACGGACCGGCAGTTATTGCGCATGGTGGAATTGCCGCTGGCGGCCCCTACGATATTGGCGGGTATCCGCATTGCGCTGGTCACAAATATCGGGACGGCGGTAATTGCCGCAATCATCGGCGCCGGCGGTCTCGGAGTGCTTATTTTCCGCGGGGTCGCTTCCGTCAACACGCTGGAGATAATGGCGGGCGCGATTCCAGCCGCGGTGCTGGCCCTGATCGCCGACGCCGGAATGTCACTCTTGGAGCGGAGAATGGCCCGGCCATGAGGCGCTGCGCTGCGGCAGTTTTTGCGTTAACCTTGCTGGGCTCCTGCTCGAAGAATAACGCCATCGTAGTCGGATCGAAGAATTTTACCGAGCAGATTATCCTCGGCGAAATTGCTGCTCAGCAGATCGAAAGGAAGCTTCACGTTCCGGTGGAGCGCAAGCTCGATCTGGGCGGCACGCTATTAACCCATGAAGCAATTGTGAGAGGCGATATCGACATCTATCCGGAGTACACGGGAACCGCCGCAAGCGTGGTTCTCAAACAGCCGATTCCTGGCGATCCTGTGCGCGCGTATATGGCCGTGAAGGATGCCTATTTGCAGCGCTTTCACCTGGTGTGGCTGCCGCCTCTCGGTTTTAACGACACCTTTGCCATGGTGGTGCGCAGCGAAGACGCCCGGAAGTTAACTGAGCCGACTCTTTCGGCGGCTGCGTCCAGAAAATGGCGGCTCGGCGTAGGCTACGAATTCTTAACCCGGCCCGACGGCCTGAAACGATTGAACCAGATGTATGGAATTCAATGGCAAGGTACCCCGAAGAGTATGGATCTGGGGCTGCTCTATCGGGCTCTCCAGCAGAAAAGCATCGATATGGGCGCGGGAAATTCGACTGATGCGCAGCTCAGTAATTCAGGCTTCACGGCGCTGCGGGACGACAGGAAGGCCTTTCCCCCCTACAATGCTTGTTACGTGGTGCGGCGCGAACTGATCCAACAAAACCCCCAGGTGGAATGGGCGCTCTCCATGCTGCAGAATCGGATTAGCGATGAGGCGATGCGCGATCTGAACCGCCGCGTGGATATCGAACACCAGTCGATCGAGAAAGTGGCAAAGGATTTTCTGGCCGGCCAGCCATAACGACGCATGATCAACAAATTGGTGATTGAAAACCTGAAGCACCGCTGGGTTCGGACACTGCTTTCGGCTCTCGTCGTGGGCGTTCAGGTGATGTCGATCCTCACGCTGATCGGATTGAGCCACGGTCTATTGGAGCAATCAGCCCAACGAGCAAAGGGCACCGGTGCGGACATTTTCCTAAAGCCGGATACACATGGGACCTTTTCGTTTTCAGGTGCTCAGATCAATGAGCGATTTGTTCCGTTTGTTGAAAAGCAGCCGCATGTTCTGCAAGCCGTAGGAGTGCTTTCAGTCCCCATTGAAGTGGTAAATACGCTGAACGGCCTTAACTTCTCCGAGTTTGAAAAACTGAACGGAGGGACTCAATTCATCGCCGGCGGTCCGCCGCATGGCGCAAACGATCTGGTTGTGGACGCATACTACGCCAAGCAGCATCATCTTCAGATCGGCCAGGCCGTTAAGGTAATGGGGCATGACTGGCGCCTTAGCGGGATTATCGCCGGAGGAGTGCTGGGGCGCTTCATTGCGCCGCTCGCTACTTTGCAGCAGCTAACCGGGAATGCGGAGCCGCCGCGCATCTCCGAGATTCTCGTGAAGCTCGACGATCCCGCTCTCACCAACCAGGAAGTCACGCGCTTGAATCAGTTGCTGAAAGGAAACTTGCAGGCGATTTCGGTTGCGGATTTTGTCTCGCAATTCAACATCAATAACATCCCCGATCTGAAAGCTTTCATCGCCGTAGTGACGGTGCTTGCTGTCGTGGTCGGTTTCCTGGTCGTGTTTTTGTCCATGTACACCGCGGTTGTGGAGCGTACGCGCGAAATTGGAATACTCAAAGCGCTCGGTGCGAAGCCCAACACCATCCTCGGTATTCTTGTGCGCGAAGCAGTTGTGCTTGCCATCGTCGGGTGGGTGATTGGACTCGTATTTACGTTCGCCGCTCGGGGAGCCATCATGGCGACCATCCCTGCTTCCTTGCCGGTAGTGAATGTTCCGGCCTGGTGGCCGATTGCGGCGGCGATTGCTCTCGCGGGGGCTCTCCTGGGTGCAATCTATCCCGGCTGGAAAGCGGCGCGGCAGGACACCATTGAGGCCCTTGCCTATGAGTAGTGCTCCTACTATGAATCCTGTGCCGGCAACAGACATTATTCGCGTGCGCGACCTGCATAAAACATTTCATACCGGCGACGTAGATGTGTACGCTCTGCGCGGTGTCGATCTGAATGTCGGGCGTGGCGAGTTCCTGGCGGTCATTGGGCCGTCCGGCTCGGGAAAATCAACTCTGTTCCACATATTGGGAGGCCTTGCTCCTCCAACGTCCGGTGAGGTTTGGATCGATGGCCTTGCCCTGCGGCAGCTTACCGAAACCCAGCGAACGGAAATGCGGCAGAAGAAAGTGGGATTCGTGTTTCAGAAATACAATCTCCTGCCCACGCTCACGGCGCGGGACAACATTGCGATCGCGCAAACGCTAGGAGGTTCGACAACTCGCCCGCCGGACTTCGATGAGATCTTGCAATTACTCGGAATAAAGCAGCGGCTCAGTCATAAGCCCAGGGCGCTTTCGGGAGGCGAGCAGCAGCGAGTCGCGATTGCGCGGGCCTTGGTAAACCAGCCGGCCATTTTGCTCGCCGACGAGCCCACCGGGAATCTGGACACCGAAAATTCGAACGCCGTGCTCGAGATTCTGCGCGATCTGAACAAGCGAACCCGCCAGACCATCCTGATGATTACCCATAACCCCGAGGCCGCGGCTTTTGCGGACCGGATTGTGGCTATGCGCGACGGAATAATTCATGCCGCTTAAGCGTCAAGTTTCAAAAGATCGGCGAACACGAAGCCGTCGCGCTCAACTACATCACCAGCCTGTACGCAAACGGGCCGCGAAAAGACCGGCGAATCATAGACGAATGTATGAAACTCGCCGTTTTCACCACACGGATCAACCCTCGGAGGCAGAGAGTCGAGGAAAGCCTTGTCAAATTCGCGTCCTGCAAAGGACGGATGGAGCTTCTCGGGATCTACGCAGGTAAGTTTGGCTTTTAAACCGGCCTGAATCATGTTTGCGGCCAGCCCGCCGGTCGGCATCTCCCAGAGTGGAAAAATCGGTGTGAGACCCGTTCCTTGAAGTTGCCGCTCGCGGTACTCGCGGATATCGCGAAGGAACAAATCGCCAAACGCGATTTCCGTAACTCCTTGGCCGAGTGCTCGCTGGCAAAGCGCGGCCATCGCCTCTTCATAGGCTGCATTCGAGCAGGGCGATGGAAGTTCAACGGGCCATAAAGGCAGGCCCGTTCTTTCGGCCTGAGCTTCGACCAGAGCGCGGCGGACTGCATGCATCGCGACGCGATCTGCCGCATGGTTAAAGGTCGTGAGGAGCGCAACCACCTCGACGCCGGTCATCTGCCGCAGTAGATAGAGGACCCAGGCGCTATCTTTTCCGCTGCTCCAGGAAAGAAGAACGCGTCTCATTCACACAGAAATAGCAGGTGAAGACGTGACGCGCGAAGATAAAGGCAGGGCAAGTCGCTCAATCATCCATTGCATCGGTCCTTTCCTCCCTACTACCGCCGCGTTTTTTTTCACACGCTCCTCTGCATCTTGTCGGCGATTCTGCTGCTTCTCGTCTTTCCTAGGTTCGATATCCGCTGGCTTGCTCCTGTTGCGCTGACGCCTCTACTGATCGCGCTTGCACGCACTCGCGATGGTTGGCAGCGCTTCGTATACGGTTGGGCGGCCGGGATATTTTTCTGGTTCTTTCTGTGCACCTGGATTCAGTTCGTTCTCGAAGTGCACGGAGGCATGGGCCGCTGGGGAGGATGGGGGTCGTTTTTTCTCTTCGCCATTCTGAAAGGTCTGCATCTCGCCGTCTTTAGCTGGCTAGCCGGACCGTTGATGCGGCGTCCCTACGCCATCCCCGCCGTGGCTGCGCTCTGGACCGGCCTGGAACGCACACACGGCACTTTCGGTTTTGCCTGGCTGCAGCTTGGCAACGCCGGCATCGATATGTCTCTGCCGCTTCGGCTGGCGCCTTATCTCGGCGTGTATGGGCTCTCATTTGTCTTTTGCATGCTGGCGGCGGGGCTTGCCTGTGTCGCTCTCCGTTATCCTCGAGTGCGCCTTGCGCCATTACTTGCCCTGCCGCTGTTGTTCCTGTTGCCTGCCATTCCCGAGCACACGCCGGCAACGGACAGCGCCTTGCTTGTGCAGCCGAATATTGATCCATCAGTTCAATGGACCGGCCTCCTGCAGGAAAAGACAGAGCGGCAGCTCAGGCTGCTCTCGAATGTTCTTCCGGCGAAGCTGATCATCTGGCCGGAACTTCCCGCGCCGCTCTACTATTACAACGATCCCGAGTTTCACGAGCTCGCCACCGAGATCGCGCGGCATCATGGCTGGTTCTTGTTCGGGACGGTTGCTTACACTGCTTCCAATCAGCCGCTCAACTCGGCTCTTCTTCTGGGTCCCGATGGCGCGGAAGTAGGGCGGTACGACAAGATCGACCTGGTGCCGTTCGGCGAGTTCGTTCCCCCGCTGTTTTCGTTCGTCAATCGCGTGACGCAGGAAGCCGGCGATTTCGTGCCCGGGCATGACATAAAAATACTTCCTGCGGCCGGCCACAGACTTGGGGTTTTCATCTGTTATGAATCCGCCTTCCCCGACCTCGTCCGCCAGTTTGCTAAGAAAGGCGCGGACGTTCTGGTCAACCTGTCGAACGACGCCTACTTCGGTCATTCGGAAGCGCGCCAGCAGCACTTGATGCTCGCACGGATGCGGGCAGCCGAAAATCGCCGCTTTATTATCCGGTGCACAAACGACGGAATCAGCGCTGTCATTGATCCCGCTGGCCGCATTATTAAGCGCCTTCCTCCCTTTCGAGAACTGGCTGCGTCGATCCAGTATGGCGCCGTCGAAGCGCCGACATTTTACGCCCGGCACGGCGACTGGTTTGCCTGGAGTTGCCTGATTGTCGGGGTGGGGCTCGCGATGTTGAACCTGTTTCGCCCGCCCGTGCCACTCGATCACAGCCCGAAGGAATAATTTCATCTCCTCCCTGGTCAACAGCTTGCGGCCATTTTTGCC
>JAICXK010000334.1 GCA_025980435.1 Bryobacteraceae bacterium | reverse complement strand
TCGCCATTTTTCTCTTCCTGCTCTCGCTTCCCTCCATCATCGGGGGCTGGGGACTTCTGCACTATAGACCTTGGTCGCGCATTCTGATGATTGTAATTTCGGTATTGAACTTGTTCCATGTCCCTCTTGGCACCGCGCTGGGTGTGTATGGCCTGTGGGTCTTGTTTAGCGAGGATGCACGGCGAATCCTCGAGAGCGGCGGAGCGTACCGGGCAGTGCCGGTACCCGCTTACCCTGGCTATTCCCGGCCCAGTTAGTGGCGCCGACGATCGGTTTTCAGTCGTCTGCGTGCGCTCCCCCCTAGCTTTCATTCCCACTCAGCAGTTCGCGCGCTCGCAGAAAAATATCGCGAAGCATTCCCGCGGTCAGCTTTCCCGTAGACGTGTTCTGCTGGCTGGGATGATAAGACGCAAGAACAGCGGGGCCTCCTTCGTGTGTGCGGTATTCTGCCCCGTGCCCAAAACGAAATGCAGCCCTTGATTTGATTTTTCCTGAATCCTGCAGAACGGATAAATAGGCATCCAACCCGATTCCGCCGAGCGGGACCACCACGCGGATATTCGACAGCACCCCAAGCTCCCGAATCAGGAATGGCCGGCAGGTCAAGATCTCCACGCGCAGCGGCTTGTTCCCGGGCGGCACACAGCGAACCGGAGCCGTGATATAGGCGTTCGATAATCGTAGCCCGTCATCGCGCGCAACGCTCTGCGGCTGATTCGCGAAACCCGTCTCCCAAAGCGCCCGGTACAGAAAATCGCCCGATCGATCACCTGTGAAGATCCGCCCGGTGCGGTTCCCTCCGTGAGCGCCCGGCGCAAGCCCCACAATCAGAAGCTGCGCGTTCAAGTCTCCAAAGCCGGGGACGGGTTTGCTCCAGTACTGCTGATCCTGGTAGGCGCGCCGCTTCACGCGCCCGACCTCCTCCCGATGCGCCACCAGCCGCGGGCACCGGTAGCAGTTGATAATTTCCTGGTTCAGGATGGCCAGCAGTTCCGATCTCGCCATGGTCTCAACGCCCCAGCGTAATCAGGGCCGTAATGTCATCGTGCTGGCGGGTGCGCCCGACGAATGCATCCACCGACGAAATGATGGCTCGCAGCGCCTCCGCGGCGCCGGCCGGCCGCATGCCCGTTACACACGCCAGCAGGCGCGCCTCACCGAACTCCTCCTCCGTTTCGTTTTCCGCTTCAATGACTCCATCCGTGAAAACCACCAGCAGATCACCGGGACCGAATGCGGTCTCGCGCTCGTCATAACCGCGGTTCGCGACAATTCCCAGCGGCAGCCCGCTCGCTTCCAGGCGTTCGATGATGCCCGAATCACGCTTCAGAACCGGCGGATTGTGTCCGGCATTAATATAGGTGAGCGCCTTGCGCCTGCCATCCCATTCCGCAAAAAATGCGGTGGTGAAGCGCGCTCCCGCCAGGCTGTTGGCGCACGCGTAACGATTAATTCCCAGTACCAGTTCAGCCAGCGGCAGGGGCGCTGCGGCCAGAGATCGCAAACTGGCCTGAATGGTTGCCATCAGCAAGGCGGCCGGGATGCTCTTGCCCGCCACGTCCGCGACCACCAGTAGCAGACGCCCGTTCCCATCCGGTTGATCGCGAATGAATGCGTCGTAGTAATCGCCCGAAACCGTGTTGGCCGGCCGGGTCGCAAACGCAATTTCGACGCCTTCGATCTCGGGCGGCGATTCGGGCACTAACCAGCGCTGGATCTCGCGGGCGATCTCCAGATCGCGTTTCATCGTCACCCGGTCGGCTAACTCCAGCGCCAGCAGCAGCAACAATCCGAGTGTAATTAAGATGAGCGGCCCATCGCCGCCGCCATGAGACAGTGTGTAGACAACAAACGCGATGATGAGCAGCAGGAAAACGCGTCGTGCCGGCGCAAGTTTGCGGAGCATTGCCCAGGCGAGCGCACGGGCAATGTGAACACGTCGCTTCCACCGCTTGTGCTGTTCGAATGATGCCCAATCGACATCCTTTGAATAGAACTTGTATCCGGCCTGAGCGTCAGCTTTGAAATCATCCCAGAGCTGATTAAGCGCCATGCCCCCGGTGATGTCCTGCCAGAGCGTGGCAATACGGCTGGCGATCCGGTCAAAGCCCTGGCCGAGATCTTCGAGCCACGGCATCGGGCCGATTATACCGAAGGCAGAGAAAGGACTTGTGGGGTGGACGATCGCTTTCTGTCGTCTGCCGTGTTGCGGAACTGTTCCAGCGAGGCGGCCAGCGCATGCAGCGAAAGGCGCGACAGGTCGGAGGCTTCTGGCGAGCGGAACATTGGCAGAATATCCGCGAATGTATCTACTAACTTCGGGTCCCGCCATCCCTTGGCGGTTTCCGACCGAACGACCCGGAGCGCTTCTTCCGGGCTGATGGCGCGTTTGTAAGGACGCGACGTGGTGAGCGCATCGTAAATGTCAGCCAGTTGGAGAATGCGTGCCAGCAAGGGGATCTCCTCGCCCTTCAGCCCGTCCGGATAACCGGACCCGTCCCATTTTTCGTGATGGTGACGGATGATGGGAAGCACGGGCGCCAGTGACCGCATGCCGGCGCAAATCCGCTCTCCGCGTTCGGTGTGCGTCTTCATGGTTTCCCACTCCTCGGCAGTTAGCGGCCCAGGCTTAAACAGCACACTGTCCGGAATGGCTACCTTTCCGACATCGTGCAGATAGCCCCCGCGCTGTAGGGTCAGAATGTCACACGTCGGAAGACCCAGGGCCAGACCCATCGCCGCCGCCATGGCCGACAGCCGCTGGCAATGCTGGCCCAGGTCGGGATCCCGCTCTTCAACCGATTGCGCCAGTGAGAACAGAACCGTTTCCGAGTTGTCGAGCGAATCAATCATCGCCTTGCGGCGCAGGTTCGCCTGTACGCGCGCCCGGAATGTCTTTTCGCGCAGGGGTCCGCTTAAAAATTCGTCCGCGCCGGCTTCGATTGCTCGAACTTCCGTTTCCGGATCGTCGCTCGCCGCGACCACGAATACCGGCAGGAACTGCGTCGCGCCGGCCTTCTTGAGCATGCGGCAAAACTCGATCGCGCCCATTTCCGGCGCCGCTACATCCGCGAGGACAAGATCGACCCCATGGATGGAGATTGCGCCGATCGCTTCCGACGTGGCGCTAGCCTCGACGATGTCGTGCTCGCTTTCGCCGAGCGCCTTCCGCATTCTGCCCCGGCTGGCGGGCGACGCTCCTAGGATCAGAACCTTCCCGTGTGCCGGCTCTGCTCCATTCGCACTAGATTCCGGCAACTCGCAAGCTCCCGGCGGCGGCATGTTCCCCAAAAGTGTTGTGTGTTGTAATTCCATCCGGCCGTCGCGCTCTGTATTTCTATCGACTTAAGTGTTAAGTGCCTTTAGAAAATCTGCCGGAATCAGATCGGGCACCGTGTCATTGCGTACTAAGCTGATCGCTTATGCCGTTTCCGAGTTTGGAATATACGATCCCTGATTCTGTGTTTTAATGAAGTCTGAACGCGCGTTTGCGCGTTCTCATCGCCATCCCCCACATCGAAGGAGCAGTTCACTGAACGCGAAAGTCGCCCCCGTTGTCCCGCCCGTCCGCGAACCAGCTGACCGCTGGACCACTACCGATGCTGCCGAGCTCTACGATGTGGCGAGTTGGGGGAAGGGCTACTTCTCTGTCGGCGAAAATGGCCACCTTTTCGTCCATCCAACCAAAGAAGCAGCCCGCAGCATCGACTTGAAACAACTGGTCGACACGCTGCAGTGGCGCGGCATCTCGCTTCCCATTCTGATTCGCTTCGCCGACATCATTAAACATCGCCTCGGCGAAATTCATCAGGCCTTCGACACCTCCATTCGCGAACACGGCTACCAGGGCGGCTACTGCTGCGTGTATCCCATTAAGGTCAACCAGCAGCGCCAGGTCGTGGAAGAAGTGTTTCATTTCGGCCGGGCCTATCGCTTTGGCCTGGAAGCAGGTTCGAAACCAGAGTTGCTGGCCGTCCTCGCCATCGCCGATAACGAGACACCCATCATCTGCAACGGCTTCAAAGATGACGAGTACATCGAAATGGTGATGCTCGCCAGGAAGATCGGGCGCCGCATCACACCGGTTGTCGAGAAGTTTACGGAACTGGAACTGATTGTCCGGCACGCCGAGCTGGTTGGCGTTAAACCGACCATCGGGCTCCGCGTCAAGCTTGCCAGCCGCGGCTCGGGACGCTGGAAATCGTCCGGCGGTTATCGCTCTAAGTTCGGCCTGACCGTCAGCGAAGCGCTCAAAGCAGTTGAGTTTCTCAAGGAGCGCGGGATGGAAGATTGTCTGGAGCTGCTCCACTTCCACCTCGGCAGCCAGATCACAAATATCCGCCAGATCAAGGGCGCGGTGATCGAAGCCGCGCGCATCTACGTCGATCTGAAAAAGATGGGTACTGGCTTAACCTATCTCGACGTGGGCGGTGGCCTCGGCATCGACTACGACGGTTCGCAAACCGACTTCGAATCGAGCGTCAATTACACTTTGGAAGAATACGCCCGTGACGTCGTCTATCACATCCAGAACATCTGCGACGAAGGCGAAGTTTCGCACCCGACTATCATCACCGAGAGCGGCCGGGCCGTTGCCGCCTATCACAGTCTCCTGGTCTTCAATGTCCTCGGCGTCAGCGGATTCGGCGAAGAAGATCTTCCGGCCGGCATTCCCGAAGACTCCGAGCAGCCGCTGATCGATCTGTTCGAAGCGCACCGTTCGATCAACAAGCGCAATCTTCTAGAGGGTTATCACGACGCCCAGCAGGCGCTCGATTCGGCATTAAACCTTTTCAGCCTCGGTTATCTGACGCTGCAG
>JAICXK010000092.1 GCA_025980435.1 Bryobacteraceae bacterium | reverse complement strand
GCTTTGTGCGCCCAGAGTCCCACACCGCTGCGGCAGTTACTTACTGAAGCGGAGCGAAACAACCCGGAACTGAGCGCCGCCCAACATGCCTGGCAGGCCGCAACGCACGTTCGCGCGCAAGTGACGGCGCTGCCGAACCCTGAGTTCACGGTTCAGCAGTTCAGCGTCGGCAGCCCACGGCCGTTTGCGGGGTTCAATTCCAGCAACTTCGCCTATATCGGAATCGGCGCCTCGCAGGAGTTGCCGTATCCCGGAAAGCTTGCGCTCAAAGGTAAGGCTGCGGACCGCGCTGCGGATGTTCAACATGCGCAGATCGCCGGCGTGAGAGCAGCCGTTGAGGAGCAGGTCAAACTGGCCTACCTGAAGCTTGCATCTCTTCAGCGCACTCTCCGGCTGCTAAAAACGAGCCGCGCGACTTTGGGCCAGGTGATCGAAACGGAACTGTCCCGTTACAGCACAGGCCAGGGGAATCAGGCCGACGTTTTAAAGGCCCAGCTCGAACGAACCAGGCTGGTGAGTGAGATAACCGCGCGCCGCGAGGAATTGGCGGAAAGCGAGGCGGATCTCAAGAAGGTTCTTCATCGCCCTCAGGATTCCACGGACATCGTTGCCGAGGAACTGCGGCCAACTGTTCTCCGCTACGGCGCAAGCGAACTCTTAGCCCTGGCGCGCAAGCAGAATCCGGAACTGCGAGTTGGCTCGGATGCGATTGAGGAGCGAAAAGCGGCGCTGAAATCAGCCGAGCGAGCGGGCAAACCCGATTTCGGAATCGGCTATATGTACCAGCGGACCGGCGACGATTTCCCCGCCTATTACATGCTGACCTTCAATGTGATTCTGCAGCGCCGGCGGCCCGTAAACGCGCAGACCGAACAGGCCGCGGAGAGTCTAAAGAGCGCGCAGGCCCGGCTGGATGCGCAGGTTCAGGAGCAACTGGCCAGTGTTCAAAAGCAATTCGTTGCCGCTACCAGCGCCGGCGATCTACTTACAGATTTCGATCAGGGATTGATTCCGCAAGCCGAAGCCGCCTTCCATGCAAGCACCGCGGAATACGCATCCGGAAAGGGACAATTCAGCTCCGTATTGGAAGCTTTCGACGCGACGGTGCAACTTCGCCGGCAGTACGAGCGCACGCTGCTCGATCACGAAATGGCCATCGCACGGCTGGAAACTTTGACGGGAGCGCAACTGCGATGAGGAAACACGTTCTGCTTACATCGATGGTGTGGCTGGCGCTGATCGCCGCAGTCGCCGGCTTGTATTTCTACCGTTTACGATATCCGAAAGACCAAGCCGCACAGCAGGCCACCGTTCAACCCGCTGCAGTCGGGACAGCATCGCCGGAAGCAACGGGCTCGCAAACCGCTTCGGCCGCGCCGCTTGCGCCCATTGAACTCACGCCCCAACGCATGCAAAGCATCGGTGTGCAAACCGGGACTGTCGAATGGAAGCAAATCGTTGACGAGATCCGCGCGACGGGTAGCGTGAGCGTCAATGAACGGCTGATCTCCTACGTCCAAGTTCGTTTCTCTGGATATATACGGCGAGTGTTCGTAAATGCAACCTATGAATACGTCCGGAAAGGCGAGCCGCTGTTCACCATCTACAGCCCCGAACTGGTGGCGACGCAAAACGAATATTTGATTGCGCTTCGCAACGAACAGCTTCTTCGCGCCAGCCGCGTAGATGGGGTGGCATCAGGAGCCGAGGCCTTGAGTGCCGCTGCAGCAGCGCGCCTGCGGCAATGGGACATACCCGAAACCGAAATTGAAGCGATCCGGAATGCGGGTAAACCCAGCTCCGATCTTGCCATTGCTTCTCCTGTCTCGGGTTACGTCAGCGAACGCAATGCGCTTCCGAATCTGTTCGTCGAGCCTGCTACGCGGCTCTACTCGATCGTCGATTTATCGCGCATCTGGGTTTATGCGCAGGTTTTTCAGGACGATGTAGGAAATCTGAAACCGGGCGATCCGGCGCGTATCACGGTTGATGCATATCCGAACCGCGTCTTTCAAGGACGAGTCGAGAGTATTTTGCCGCAAGTTGATGTGGCGACCCGGACCGTGCGTGTCCGGTTTGACATCGCGAATCCGGATCTCAAACTGAAGCCGGGCATGTTTGTAAATGTAGACCTGAAGGCGAATCTCGGCCGGCAGCTTGTCGCGCCGGCATCCGCTGTTCTTCGATCCGGCACGCGGGAACTGGCATTTCTGTATCAGGGCGACGGGCGAATCGAGCCCAGGGAAGTGATTACCGGCGCGCACGTAGGCGATGACCTCGTTATTGTGAAGGGGCTCACGGCTCATCAACGCATCGTTACTTCCGCGAATTTCCTGATCGATTCCGAAAGCCAGTTGCAGGCTGCCGCAGGTTCGTTTGCACCTCCGCCGCCAGGGGTGAGTACCGCGGCTCCTCAGCCTTCGGCGGCTACTCAATCCAAGATCGATTTCTCGAGCGATCCGAATCCGCCGCGAAAGGGGAACAATGTCTTTCGCGTGAAGGTTACGGGACCTGACGGAAAGGCCGTAACAGGGGCAACCGTGTCGCTCACGTTCTTCATGCCCGCCATGCCGGCCATGGGAATGGCTGCGATGACCGAAAAGCCACAGCTCAAGGAACAGGCTGGCGGCCTATATCAGGGCGCCGGGTCGCTGCCGTCGGGTGGAACCTGGCAGGTGAGCGTATCCGTTCAGAAGGGCAGCCGCGTTATGGGCTCAAAGCAGTTCCAGGTGACTGCAACAGGGGGTATGTAATGCTCTCCCGCATCATCGAGATCTGTTCACGGAACCGCTTTCTCGTCTTTACCGGCACGGTATTCCTCGTACTCGCCGGTATCTGGTGTCTTGCTCATATTCCGCTGGATGCCTTGCCCGATATTTCGGATGTTCAGGTCATCGTGCACACGCCGTGGGCTGGCCAGCCGCCCGGTGTCATCGAAGACCAGGTCACTTATCCGATTGTCACGAGCCTTCTGGCCGGGCCTCGCGTGAAAGCGGTGCGCGCTCAGACCATGTTCGGTGATTCCTATGTCTATGTGATCTTCGAAGAGGGCTCAGACCTCTACTGGGCTCGCTCGCGGGTTCTGGAGTATCTGCAGCAAATCGCCGGTCGTCTTCCGGCAGAAGTGCATCCGGTGATTGGCCCCGACGCTACAGGCGCGGGCTGGGTTTATGAATACGCAATCGTCGATCGAACCCACACGCGGAGCCTGGCTGATCTGCGGAGTCTGCAGGACTGGCATTTGCGTTACGCGCTCGAGACCGTACCCGGGGTGGCGGAAGTCGCGAGCATCGGAGGCTTCGTCCGTCAATACCAGGTTCAGCTAGATCCTTCCAAGTTACGCGCCTACAACATTCCGCTCTCCACCGTCATCGATCGCGTGAAAGCGAGCACAAATGAGGTGGGCGGCCGTGTTCTCGATTTGAGCGGAGCGCGCTACATGATTCGCGGCCTCGGCTATCTCCGTTCTCTCAATGATCTGGCGTCGGTTGCGGTCGGAAGCCATGACGGAACGCCGGTTCTGGTTCGCGACCTCGGGTATGTCAACTTCGGTCCCGATATTCGTGAAGGCGCGGCCGAGTGGAATGGAGAAGGTGAAACGGTCGGAGGCATCATCGTGATGCGCCAGGGACAAAACGCGCTGCGCGTAATCGATGGAGTGAAAAAAAAGTTCAAAGAAATTGCGCCATCGCTGCCTTCCGGTGTGGAAATCATGCCCGGTTACGACCGGTCGGGCTTGATCCGCGATTCAATTTCTACTTTGCAACGCGACCTCATTGAAGAAGCGGTAATCGTCAGTGTTGTCGTGATCGTGTTTCTATTCCACTTTCGTTCTGCTTTGATCGTGATTGTGGCTCTGCCGGTTGCTGTCCTTGTCTCCTTTATTCCTATGTATCTGCTCGGCGTTACCTCGAACATTATGTCCTTGGGCGGTCTTGCGCTCGCGATCGGAGTCCTGGTCGATGCCGCGATCGTCATGGTAGAAAACGGGCACCGGCACGTTGCGGAGTACCAGGCCGAGCATCCCGGGCCAATCTCGAAAGAAGTCCGGCACAAGCTGTTGCTCAATGCGGCGAAGCAGGTTGGTCCGGCGTTGTTCTTTTCGCTTCTGATCATTGTTGTGTCCTTTCTGCCGGTGTTTCTGTTGGAAGCGCAGGAGGGCCGCATGTTCCGCCCGCTGGCATGGACGAAAACGCTCGCGGTGGCCTCCTCGTCGGTGCTGGCGATCACACTGGCGCCTGTCTTGATGATGTTGCTGATTCGCGGGCGGCTCCGGACCGAATCGGCCAATCCAGTCTCGCGCCTGACACAGTCGGTATATTTGCCGGTGCTCCGCTTCTGCCTGCGCCACCGCATCCTTGCGGTGCTTGTGAACCTTGCCTTTCTGGCGGCCACCATCCCGCTTGCATTTCGTCTGGGCAGCCAGTTTATGCCTCCGCTGTTTGAAGGTTCTGCTCTGTATATGCCGACCGCTCTGCCAGGAATCTCCATTCAGCAAGCCACGGCATTGCTCGGCGAACAGGATCGCATCTTGCGGACCTTTCCGGAAGTGCTCAGCGTTTTTGGCTCGGTTGGACGTTCCGACAGCGCGACGGATAACGCACCGTTGGACATGTTCGACACAACGCTGATGTTGAAACCGAGGCAAGCCTGGCGTGCGGGTATCACTTATAACAAGCTGATTGAAGAAATGGATCAGAAGCTGCAGTTTCCGGGACTCTCCAACACCTGGACGATGCCGGTCGAAAATCGACTGGATATGGAACTGACGGGCCTCAAGACGCCTCTAGGCATTAAGGTCCAAGGCCCGGATATCAACGGCATCGAGAAAGCCGCGTCGCGAATTCAGGCGGTCCTGACCCACATGCCGCAGGTTCGGTCGGTTTACGCGGAGAAAGTGGCGCAGGGTTTCTATATAGATGTCGAACCGGACCGGTCCCAAGCCGCTAAATATGGCCTGACGGTAGAAGATATTCAGCGCGCGGTCGCTTCCGGCATTGGGGGAAAAGCGGTAGCGGAAAACATCGAAGGCCGCGAGCGCTACTCCATTGCCGTTCGTTACGAGCGAAGTTTTCGCGATGCGCCGCAGAAGATGGGAGATGTCCTGCTGGACACGCCTTCGGGCGCACAGATCCCGCTCGGGGAAGTTGCGCGCATCACGTTTGCCCGCGGGCCGTCCATGATTCGCGACGAGAACGGTGCCCTGACCGGTTATGTCTATATCGACCTAAAAGGCGCGAACTATGGCGGCTTTGTAAATGAAGCAAACCGGCAGTTCGCCACAAAACTTCGGCTGCCTGCCGGCTATTCCTATAGCTGGTCTGGCGAGTATGAATTTCAGCTCCGGGCAGAGCAGCGATTGAAGCTGATCCTGCCGGTTGTGTTCTTCATCATCTTTCTTCTGCTCTACATGATCTTTCATTCGGCTGTAGAAGCCGTCGTGTTGATCGTCCCCACGGCATATGCGCTGACGGGCGGGCTGTTACTCCAATGGCTGCTGGGATTCAACTTCAGCGTGGCGGTGTGGGTTGGGTACATCGCGCTGTTCGGGATCGCGGTGGAGACCGGAGTTGTGATGGTGGTATATCTTCACGAGGCGGTCGAGCGGCGTATGGGCGCCGGCAGAACGATGACCAGGGAGGATCTGGAAGCCGCCGTCATCGAAGGCGCTGTTCATCGCCTTCGCCCCAAGCTTATGACCGTCATTACAGTAATTGCCAGCCTCGCGCCGATTCTGTGGGAATCAGGCATTGGGTCGGATGTGATGAAACCCATCGCCGCCCCGATTGTCGGAGGCATGGTTACCTCTGCGATTCATGTGCTAATTCTGGTTCCGATCTTTTTCATGATGACGAAGCAGCGAGCGTTGCGGGTGCCGCCAGCTCGCTAAGCGCGTAAAATCGAGTCATGGATAAACAAGCGGTTAAACTTCTCGAGCAAGCCCTCGCCCTTTCTCCCGATGCCCGCGCCGCTTTGGCAGATTCTCTGCTCGATAGTCTCGATATTGAATCTGATGTTCAGGTCGAACAGAAGTGGCGTGAGGAAATCCACAAACGCATTTCGGAGTTGGATTCGGGTATTGTTCAAGCCGTTCCTTGGCCGGAGGTCCGTAAACGACTGACTGGCCAAACCGGGAAATGAACATCAAGATAGGGTTTCATCCCGAAGCGGCGCGGGAAGCGGAGGCCGCGGTTCTCTGGTATGCCAAGCGCAGCGCCCGCGTAGCGGAACGGTTTATTGAAGAGTTGGAAATTGCAATTGCCGCGGTTGCGGAGGCTCCTGATCGCTGGCCAAGCTTTGATGGTGAGGCCAGAAGGATTCTCCTTCGCCGTTTCCCCTTTCTTGTGATCTATCGGGTTCTGCAGGATTGCATCGAAGTGCTCGCCGTGGCCCATGGCCGCAGGCGTCCGGGCTATTGGCGCTCACGAGCTGAATGACCGGGCGGTTCCGATCAACCCTTCACATCCCCCGAAACAACCGCACGGCCAGCACGCCCGGCAATCCTGCCCGCGTGATATCGTCAGCAGTCTTCTGGACCGGATACTCCGCGCGGCGCAGCTTCACCAGCTTCTGCTCCGTCTCGTAAATGGCATAGGCGGCTCGCGGGTCGCCATCGCGCGGCTGTCCCACCGAACCCGGATTAACCATGTAGAGAACATCCGGCTCCAACTCCAGCACAGCTTCCTTTTCTTTCTTCCGCACGGCCGGAATGATTCCGATCCTTCCCCGTGCTGAAAAAAAGCCGCCCTGTAAGTGCGTATGGCCGAAGAAGGCCAGCGGCAACTCGAAAAACGTGAAGCACGGCGCCGCGCTGGATTTCGTGGTCACATACTCGTCCTCATCCCGCGGGGACCCGTGCCAGACATGAAAGTGTTCGAGTTTTGCCGGGCCCTTCTCTAATTGCCCCAGGTGGCCTAGCTGATCTGCGCTGAGCTGCCGGATCGTCCACATGGCCGCCTCCTTGGCGACCTCGTTGAACCATTCCAGGCTATCGATGCCCGCGACAACCTTATCGTGATTGCCGCGAATGATACGCCCGCAGTTTGCGAGTGCCCACTCCAGAACGGGAATGGGGTGCGGGTTATATCCCACCAGATCGCCGCAGCAGACAATCTGTTCATACTGACCCTCGGCGTCCGCCAGCACTGCGTCAAGCGCATATAGATTGGCATGAAGGTCGCTGAGAATCAGGATCTGCACAGATGTTTAGCACAGGAGTGGCGCGGCGACTCATCGCTGCCGTGCCGGCACTCCTGCCGGCACGCGTTATGGAAAATCTGGTCTATGCTAACGCCACCTGCTCGGCTTGCAAGCCCTTCGGCCCTTTCTTCACCACGAAGGAGACTCGGGCACCCTCGTCCAGCGTACGGTAACCGGACGATTCAATCGCCGAAAAATGTACAAACACGTCTTCGCCGCTTTCGCGCGCAATAAATCCAAATCCCTTGGAGGCGTTAAACCACTTCACGGTGCCGGTTTCTTTCATGATTCTTCCTTCTTTCTGCTTACAAATCCCTGCCCGTCAACTGAGCGGCTCGGAAAAGCTGAATTGCCAGCGAGTATGCTTGCAAACGAGGCTCTGAGCGGGGCAAGGAACGATTTACTCGTTTACGGTAGCATAATACGCTGTGGTGAGTCTCCTTTTGTAGTAGAGAATCTGTCGCGAATATCGGAACGATGCATTTTGCATGCTGAGAAACCTTGCCAAGCTGGTCCTGCCGGTTGCGGTTCTCGTCGCTTCGGCTCAGTCGGCGGCCGGCGAAGTGCTGGAGGCCGGTACCTGTCTGGAAGCCCGCTTGTCGGTTGCTACGGGATCCCGTGTTTCGCACGCTGGCGATCCCATTGAAGCCACCGTGATTGCACCTGTCTTTCTGAACGGGCGGCTGCTGATTCCCCAAGGCGCGCTGGTTTCCGGCGTCGTCGAAAAGGTCGAGCGCCTGGGATTAGGGCTGAAACACCTGACGGCTGGAATCGAATACCGCTTTGACGCGATTCAACTGCCGGATGGAGAAGTGGTTCCCATTGAAGCGCACGTCGCCCAGGTAGAGACGGCCAAGGAGCGGGTGAATGCGCAAGGATTCATCGGCGGCATTTATCCCACCGCGAATCTCTCCTCGAGTGTCGCTTTCTATCTCCTGCCCTTGTTGTGCATCGATCCGGAATTTGGAGTTCCGGTTCTGGGGATCAAATTTCTGATCGCCCGGTCTCCTGATCCCGAGATCTATTTTCCGGCAGGCACGGAAGTGATTCTTCGACTTGCCGCGGACGCCAGTATTCCGCATCCCGGGATTCCGCAAGATCCGATCAGCCCGCTTCCAGCGGCGGAAATATCTGATGCCCGCGCGATTCTGGCTCAGCTCCCGGAGCAGCGGACCAGCAACGGTGGCAGGCCGTCCGACCTGGTGAATGTGCTGTTTCTGGGAGCGAAAGAGCCGATCAACCGGGCGTTT
Source organism: Bryobacteraceae bacterium (assembly GCA_025980435.1). Lineage (GTDB taxonomy): Bacteria > Acidobacteriota > Terriglobia > Bryobacterales > Bryobacteraceae > Bog-105. The sequence continues at coordinate 8,764 of JAICXK010000092.1, read as the reverse complement.
CAAGCGGCCGGTTGGTCCGGCGCGCAGAGGAGATCGGTGTTGTCTCTCTATCGCATGTATCACTGCATGGTGCAGCGCATGGGCTACCGGATGGCGCCGATGGGCCGGCTGACACTTAACGGCGCCACGGCCGATGCGGAATACCAGAAGAGCCTTGACACGTTTTCGAGACGCCACCACCTGCGCCTGTGGGAGCAGCGCGAAAACGTGTGGCTAGGCGCGGCAACCGAGGATATCGGTTATACCGTCCGAAAGATGCACGTTACCCATGCAACCGACCCCTTCATCGATAACGAACGGACCAAAGTGCTGAATGATCTGGCCTTCACCGGATGTGTGGAATCTGCCAGCCTGATTACGCGCGGCTCCGGCGAGGCGGCTACGCAGGACCGTTTTGCCGGAACAGATGACCGGGTCGTGGTTATTCGAATGAACGATTGCAGCGATCCGCGAGCAATGCCCTCCCAGTCTGCAACGTCAGGGCCGCGTGCGGAGAAACGATCCGTCCAGGCGCTGATCGCTTTGCGGAATGACCTCATCCGCTCGAATCCCATCACACTCGCTTCCAACACGGTCAGGGCTCTTCAGGAGAAGGAAAAATTGCAAGTAAACAGCGCGCCATCCGGTTCGAACGCGAAAGCAGAATTGGCGGTACCCGGCCGCTTTCCCGTGCAGCCCTGGTGGATCCGCCCTAGCGTTCTGGATGAATCAATTCTGACGATCGACGCGCACCGATAGGCCGTCTGCCTCGGGTTTCGAAGGCCGCGTCCTTTACAATGCAGTCGATGTCCTTAGTTGTCATTGGTTCCGTCGCCTACGACGCGATCGAGACCCCTCATGGGAAGTGCGAGCGAACTCTCGGCGGCTCGTGCACCTACATCGCGCTCAGCGCGAGTTACTTCACGAAGACCTCCATTGTCGCGGTGGTGGGCGATGATTTCGCCGCTGAAGACCGCGCGCTGCTGGCCAGTAAATCGGTCGATCTGGACGGCCTGGAACATGTCCCGGGCAAGACATTCTTCTGGTCCGGCGCCTATTCGGCCGATATGAACGACCGGACCACCCGCTGCACCGATCTGAACGTTTTCGCCGAATTCAATCCGAAACTCCCAGCCTCTTACAAAAAAGAGCCCTATCTTTTTCTGGGCAATATTCAGCCCGATCTGCAGCGAGGCGTGCAGCGTCAGATGAATGGCGTGCGGTTTGTCGGTGGCGACACGATGAACTATTGGATCTCGCAGGCGCATGATGACCTTCTGAATACGATCCGCGGCTGGGACTTTCTGCTCATCAATGACAGCGAGGCCCGGATGTTGGCGGGTGAATATAACCTGCGCAAAGCCGCCGATAAAATCCTCGATCTGGGCCCAAGCACCCTGGTTATAAAGCGCGGCGAGTACGGAGCCATGCTGGTCCGCCGCGATACGCTGTTCATGGTTCCCGGCTATCTGCTGGCGGATGTTTTCGATCCCACGGGCGCAGGCGACTGCTTTGCCGGCGGCTTTGTGGGTTATCTGGCGGAGCGCGGATTCGATCTCCGTAACGGAAGCTTCGATGTCCGCGAATTACACCGGGCCGTCATTTACGGTTCCGTAATGGGGAGTTTCTGCTGTGAGCAGTTCGGCGTTGAGCGTTTCCGCACGCTCACTCGTGAACAGATCGACGAGCGCTTTGGGGAATTCAGGCGATTCACCTCGTTCTAGCTTTCTAAGCAGGCTTGCCGGGTTCGGGCTGATCCTCTGCCCGCTGTGCCTTGTGGCTGCCCTTGCGGCCTTGTGGTCTTACAGCAATGGCTACATCCTTTATTATGGCGACGCGCAATCGCACCTGAATCTCAGCCGGAGCATTATTGATTCACGCACGCCCGGCTATGACCAGCTTGGAACAGTCTGGCTCCCGGTCCTGCACGCGATCTGCCTGCCATTTGTAAGTGATCTGGCGCTATGGTCAAGCGGACTCGCCGGCACCATCCCGGTGTCTATCTGCTTTATCGCGGCGGGTCTGTTCTTCTATTACGCCGCCCGGTACGCTTACGACAACCGGCTTGCCGCTGGAGTGGTGCTTGCGTGCTTCGTTCTCAATCCAAACATCCTGTATCTTGCAACCATTCCGATGACGGAAATCGTGTTTGCCGCCGGGCTCGGGGGCATTCTGTTCTCGCTCTTCCGATTTCGCAGTACGCAGAGCCGCAACTGCCTCGTGCTGGGTATTGCCGCATCCTGGTTCATGAGTCTCACGCGCTATGACGGCTGGTTTCTGATTCCGTTTTCGTCATTTGCCTTTGCATATTTCGCGAAACGCCATCGCTGGCAAATTTTCATCCTTTTCGGCGCGTTCGCAGCGCTCGCTCCGCTCTATTGGTGTGCGCACAATTGGTGGGAAACCGCCAACCCGCTCGACTTCTACAATGGGCCCTACTCGGCAAGCGCCATACAGGCCGGAAGACCGTATCCGGGATACCACGACTGGCTTGTTGCCGCGCATTACTATGCAAAGGCCGGGGAGTTGTGCGCCAGCTGGGGCCTTATATCATTAGGCTGCATTGGATTGGCCTGCGCCACCGTCAAGAAAGTGCTTGCACCGCTGCTCTTTCTGGTTCTCATCCCCATCTTCTATATCTGGAGCATTCATTCCTCGGGATTGCCGATACACGTTCCACAGCTTTGGCCTCACAGCTACTACAACACGCGTTATGGCATCGCGGTCGTGTTTCTCGCGGCCTTCGCGGCCGGTGCCGTTCCCTTGCTGCTGCCGGGGCGATTCCGGCGATACGGATGGGCCATTCCGATCATCGCTGTTCTTCCGTGGCTCGTGCATCCTTCTCCGAAAAATTGGATCTGCTGGAAAGAGTCGCAGGTGAATTCCGATTCGCGCCGTGTATGGACGGCCGCCGCGGCCAACTTCTTCGCCGCCCACTACACGCCGAGTGAGGGCATCCTCACCATGTCCGGGTCCGGCGACATGGCAGGGATTTTCTGCCGGGCCGGCATCCCCCTTTCCGAAGCGCTGCACGAAGGAAACGGTCCCGCCTGGCTTGCCGCTACAACCCGCCCCGACCTCTTTCATCCTGCATCCTGGGCCGTCGCTCAGGAGGGAGATAAAGTCTGGCGAGCGCTGCAAAAATACCCGGGTGTTTATCAGCTGGTTATGCAGATTGAGACGAAGGACGATCCTGCCCTGCTGATCTTCCGGCGCGAAATTCCCTAATGAAAATTCCATTTACAAAATTGCACGGAGCAGAGAACGATTTTCTTTTGACCTGGGCTCGTGAGGCTCCTGCTGAAGATTTTCCGGAGCTAGCCCGCCGCATCTGCGCCCGGACGACCGGCGTTGGCGCCGATGGCTGGATGCTGGTTTGGCCCGAAGAGAACGGCCTGCGTACGCGTCTGTTCAATTCCGACGGCAGTGAGGCGGAAATCTCCGGGAATGGGACGCGCTGCGCGGCGGCGTTTGCGGTCCTCAAGAACGTGGTCCGCGGTCCGGAGGTTACGATTACGACCGGCGCCGGGCCCAAGCATTTGGAACTAACTTCTCGTCGGGAAAACAGATTTCAATTTGAAATGGACATGGGCCTGCCGCAAATCGAAGAACTTCGCGCGACCATGCGCTTAGCCGGGCGCGACTTTGACGCCGCCATCCTGAATGTCGGGAACCCCCAGTGTGCCATCTTTATCGACCAACTGCCCGACGACTGGCGCGTGGCCGCGGAGGAAGCGGAACGGCACCCGCGCTTTCCCCAGCGCTCAAACGTCTCGTTTGTGCGAGTTACAGGCCGCCACGCCATTCAGGCGGTATTCTTCGAGCGCGGCGCGGGGGAGACCAGAAGCTCCGGAACCGGCTCAACCGGGGCCGCCGTCGCTGCTATTCTCAGGGGTGACGCGGATAGTCCCGTTGAGATACAAACCCCGGCAGGGCAACTACTGCTTCGTTGGGATCAAAGCGTATTTCTGACCGGACCGGCGGAATTAGTTGCGGAGGGAGATTTTTTTCTTGAGTACTGAAATTGCGGAGAGCACGGCTGCTGCCGAGAAGCTGCAACAGCGGATTACGAAGAAAACGGCGCGTGTGGGTGTGCTCGGGCTGGGATATGTGGGCCTTCCGCTCGCGGTGGAATTCGCCCACGCCGGGTTCGAAGTCGTCGGCATCGATGTTCAACAGAATAAAGTCGACCAGTTCAATAGCGGCCACTCCTATATCAAGGATGTGGCCGACAGCGCATTCCGGCCCCTTGTCGAAAGCGGGAAACTGCGGGCCACCACCGATTTCTCTGTCATCCGCGATCTCGACACCATTGATATCTGCGTCCCAACGCCTTTGCGCAAGACCAAAGATCCGGACATGAGCTTCGTGATCTCTGCCACGGAGGCCATCGCCGGGCACATCCACCCGGGCTTGCTGGTCATGCTGGAATCCACTACCTATCCGGGCACTACGGATGAGCTCCTGCTTCCCAAGCTCCAGGCCAGCGGCCTGAAAGTCGGTGAGGATTTTTTTCTCTGCTTCTCGCCGGAACGTGTCGATCCAGGTAACCCTAAATTTCAAACCGCCAATATCCCGAAAGTCGTTGGCGGCATCACGCCGGTGTGCACCCAAATGGGTGCTCTGTTTTATAAGCAGGCTCTCGAAACTGTCGTTCCTGTCAGTTCCACTCGTGTAGCGGAGATGGTGAAGCTGCTCGAAAATACGTTTCGCATGATTAACATCGGGCTTGTCAATGAGCTTGCGCTGATGTGCGACCGCATGAAGATTGACGTTTGGGAAGTGATCGACGCCGCCGCTACCAAACCATTTGGATTCATGCCCTTTTATCCGGGGCCGGGGCTAGGCGGCCACTGTATTCCCATCGATCCCTTCTATCTCTCCTGGAAGAGCAAGGAAGCCGGTATTGAGGCGCGTTTCATCGAGCTGGCCGGCTACATAAATGGCCGCATGCCGGAATTTGTGGTTGAGAAAATCCAGCATGCGTTGAATGAAGCCACCAAGCCGGTGCGCGGTTCGCACATTCATGTCCTGGGCACGGCTTACAAGCGTGACATCGACGATGTGCGCGAATCTCCGGCGCTCGATATAATCCTGCTCCTCAAGCGATTAGGCGCGCGCGTTACATTTTCCGATCCGTTCGTGCGAAAGATTCAGATCAACGGTACGCTGCTCGAAGCGGAAGACGTGTTCCCTGCGGTGGAGAATGCTGACTGCGTAGTGATCATTACCGACCACACGAAGGTGGATTATGCGGGTGTTGTCCAGCGCGGCAAATTGATTCTCGATACCCGCAACGCCTTAAAGGGCTTCCGATCGGATAAGATCGTACGGCTGTAATTTTTTGTGGGGCAGCCCTTGGCCTGCGGCGGGCGCGTCGCCCGGCACTTCTTCAAACCCAGCCGCGCGCGCAAGCAAGCGTTTCTTATGAACGATCTGACGTTATACTATCGCCGCCAGTAACCCCGGTAATAGCGGTGGCCGTAATAGCGCGGCCCCACCCAATACGCTCCCACATAAGGCGGCCGCGCCCAGTAACCTCTGTGCCAGTAATAGCGCGGTCCAACCGGATACCAGTAACCGCCAATCCAGCTATACCCCCGACCGGGATAAGCCGGCCGAGAATACACCACAGCCGGTGGGGGAGGTGGTGGCGGCGCGTAATATCCGTATCCTCCTCCCACCCCGATGCCAACTCCGAAAAATACGCGCGGCCCCGCGAATAGCGACCCGCCAGCCAGTAAGAGTAGTGCCAGCAATTTGCCTTTCATTGTTCCCTTCCTGCCCGAACAATAGGCACACCGCAAGCCACTTATAAGCTATTGAAAAATCTGGCTGATTACGGTTTCTTAAGGTGCATCTTGACCGTTGCTGGTGGATTTGGGCCAGCGCGTCTCTTTTATCGCTTCGCAGCGGTCATTCTCCGGCGCAGAAGCAAACCTAAACTGGCTAGGCCGACCATGAATAAGCCGGTTTGGCCGGGCTCCGGCGCGGCAGTGCCGAAAAATGCGAAGTGCGATGCCGTGTCCTGCGTACCGTAGGAATCCTGCGAGTAGAACGTTTGGCCCAATCCGCCATTGTTATCTGCTACCAGGCCGAAGTCGCCGCGCGGAGTGAAATGGAACGTATCGCCCGGGTCATCCGCATCGGAAAACCAGTTGATATGGTTCGGATCGCTTAGGTTGTACCAGCCGAGCACATTGTGGTCGTTAGCGAGTTTTACTTCGACATCGCCGTTCACTTGTCCATCCACGGAGAAGTACACGTCTCCGACGGATTGCCGGCTATTCGATGCCAGGTAAGAGGCCGAAGGATCCAGTCCGGCGCCGGTGCCGCAATTGCCGCCTCCGTAAATGCAATAGCCCACGTTCCTGTTTGGACCGTCGAAGGAATGAGTATTCCAGAACGGTGTCCCGCTCGTCCCCAAGACTGGCTTGCTGTACCAGTTGCCGTTTGAAATCAGCGCCAGGTTCTGACCGGTGATTGAAAATACCAGGTCGTTGTAATCGTAATCGCTCGATGTGCCTTCAGTTCCGATCGTATCTTCAAAGCCGCCAAAATACGTATTCGCCCACGTGGGCGCCGTCAGTAGAAGAACCGCTGTCGCCAGGGTCCACTTCCTCATAAGAATTGTTTGCCTCCGATGATTCCGCAAATACGTTGACTAATCCGCCGGTAAATGGCTGGCTAGCTTAGCGGATAGTTGCAGTTTAGAGGCGATGTGAGAAATTGAAAATATCCCGTACTCACAGGACTTCTGCGGCGCAAATACGATCTGTTGCTCTTACTCGCCCATACGGGCTAAGTAGCATCTTTATCGCGATGCACTTGTTCTGGCGAAAATGCCGGCAGGCACACAGCAATGTATTCCGCACCTTCCGGTTCCGGAGTGCTATAGCGGACCCACTCGCCTTTATGCGCGATAACGGCCTGGCCGGCCCGCACGTCGAGAAAACCGCCCCGGTATTCCACGCGCAGTCTCCCCTTCAAGATCACCGTGAATTCGTCAAACTCAGGAGTTTGCCCCGGTTCCTGCCAGCCTTCGGGGCTACGCATATGCGCGATGCTGAGCCCTTTCGTGTCCGAATTTACCCTGCCGACGTATTCATCAATCAACTTAGGCTTATTGCCGGCAGCGGTTATGCGCGCCGGGTGAGAAAGCAAAGTGGGTGTGTTCATATCGGGATTCAAAGTGATTCTACCTGTCCGCCGATCAAAACCGCCCTCGCCCGGTGCATCGGAAAGATCGGTGCTTAGGTTCGCCGCCGCATTGGCCGATAACGTCTTTGGAGGATGTCGATTCTGCTTCCCTGGGTTTACTTTCGCGAGTTCCACGGTTTGGCCAGCATGTCTGTATCCGGATTGGCCCTGTTAACGGGGCTGTTCGCCTGGGCCTACCTCCGGACGCGGAGGCTGGAAGCCACGCTCAGGCGGAAGAACGGAGAGCTCAAGGAGGCTATGCAAGCGGCGGAAGCCGCCATCGCGGTGAAGAGCGAGTTTCTGGCGAACATAAGCCATGAAATCCGCACTCCGATGGGCGCCATCATCGGCATGGCCGGCTTACTCCAGGATGGCGTTACGGATCAAGAGCAGCTCGAGCTTGTGAACATCATCCGCAGTTCCGCCGACAATCTGTTGAGCATCATCAACGATGTGCTGGATTTTTCCAAGATTGAAGCCGGGAAATTGGATGTCAATCCGATCATCTTCAATCTGGACGACGCGCTCGGAGATGTGATAAAACTTCTGGCTCCTCGTGCGACCGAGAAGCATCTTGAACTGGCCAGCCACGTCGATCCTCAGATTCCTGATTTCTTGAACGGAGATATCAGCCGCCTGCGCCAGGTCGTGATGAATTTGCTCGGGAATGCCATTAAATTCACGGAGCAGGGAGAAGTCGTACTGGCGGTGAAAGCGGAATCTTGCGAAGGCGACGAAGTTGCGTTGCATTTCACTGTTACCGACACTGGTATCGGAATCGCGCGCGACAAGCTCGACCAGATCTTTGAACCGTTCACGCAGGCGGACGCGTCCATCCAGCGCCAGTTCGGTGGTACAGGCCTGGGATTGACCATTTCGGCCCGAGTGGCGGAATTGCTCGGGGGGCGGCTTTGGGCGGATAGCGAGGTGGGGAAGGGCAGCACGTTCCATTTCACGGTTAAGTTCGCAAAGACCGGACCCGATGCCGCGGTGGTTCGCAAACCGGTCGAGCTGAGGGGCATGAACGTTTTGCTGGTCGACGACAACCCAACCGCGCGCCAGTTCATGTTTGACTCTCTCACGCATTGGGGCATGCGAGTCGAATTGGCCGATACGCAGGATTCAGCCGCTTCCGCGCTTGCAGCCGCGGAGTCCTCCGGAAGGCCGTTTCCTGTAGTCATTCTGGACATGCACAGGCCCGATGCCGATGGCTTCGAGGTGGCCGCCCAAATCCGTACCCAAACCGGCGCCGAAGAAGCCAAGATGATCATTCTGAGGGCGGCCGGGCAGCGCGGCGACGGTGCGCGTTGCAAAGAACTGGGTCTGGCCGGCTACCTGACGAAGCCCGTCAAGCGCTCGGAACTGCTTGCCTGCCTGCTTGCCGTGCTGGGAACCGAACTGCCATCCGGAGCTTCGCCGCAACTGGTCACGCGGCATTCCATTCGTGAGCTGCCGCGCCGGGTCTTGCTCGCGGAAGATAATGCCGTCAATCAGCGCCTGGCTGTCGCGCTTCTGAAGAAGCAGGGGCACACGGTCGTCGTTGCAAATAACGGCCTGGAAGCGGTTGAAGCGGTAGAGCGCGAGC